>NZ_BAAILN010000112.1:3251-30307 GCF_054589155.1 Burkholderia sp. 3C | reverse complement strand
TATCGCGGCGCAGTGCCTGCGCGCGATCCGGTGGCCGCGTGACGGCAAAAGCGTCACGCGCCGGCTACCGTTTTTAAAACATGCACGGTTCGTACAATTTTTTACTGGTAGTCGTGTCGTTCGCGGTCGCCACCCTTGCGTCCTACACCGCGCTCGATCTGACCAGCCGCATCGCCCTGCTCGGCCGCTCGCCGCTGCGCCATGCCTGGCTGGCCGGCGGCGCGGTGGCGATGGGCACCGGCATCTGGTCGATGCATTTCATCGCGATGCTGGCGTTCACGCTGCCGATCCCGCTCGGCTACGACATCGTCGATACCGCCTACTCGCTGGCGCTCGCGGTGATCGTCTCCTACCTGGCGCTCTACTACACCACCCACAACCACACCAACCGGCTCGACCTGGCGATCAGCGGCACGCTGATGGGCGGCTGCGTGGCGGGCATGCACTACACCGGCATGGCCGCGATGCACATGCAGCCCGGCATCCACTACCAGGCCGGCTGGCTGGCCGCCTCGCTGGTGATCGCGGTGGCGGCCTCGATCGCCGCGCTGTCGATCGCGCGCACCTTGCGCCACGATCAGCGCCAGTCGGCGATGCGCGCGCGGATCGGCGCGGCGCTCGTGATGGCGGTGGGCATCAGCGGCATGCACTACGCCGGCATGGCCGCCGCCGAATTCCCGCTCGGCAGCATGTGCGGCGCGGCCAGCGGCATCGATTCGGCGTGGCTCGCCACCACCGTCTCGCTGTTTACCGTGGTGATCCTGGTGGTCACGCTGCTGCTGTCGCGCATCGACGCGCGCAACACCCGCCTGTCGCGCGCCGTCACCAACCTGAACGGCGAGATCGTGCGGCTCGCCACGCTCGACACGCTGACCGGCCTGCCGAACCGCAGCACGCTGAATTCGCGGATCGTCGAGGCGATCGACCAGGCGCGCCGCCATCAGACCGGCTTCGCCGTGCTGTTCATGGATCTCGACGGCTTCAAGGCGATCAACGATTCGCTCGGCCATTCGGTCGGCGATCAGGTGCTGGTGTCGTTCGCGAACCGGCTGCGCGCCTGCGTGCGCAACATCGACACCGTGGCGCGGCTCGGTGGCGACGAATTCGTGGTACTGGTGGAGCCGATCAACGGCGCGGTGGACGCGCGCCTGATCGCCGAAAGCGTGCTCGACCGCACCCGCGACAGCGCCTGGAGCAGCGAGGCGCCGCTGCTGGTCACGCCGAGCATCGGCATCGCGCTGTACCCGCGCGACGGCGACAGCGTCGATACGCTGCTCAAGCACGCCGACGCCGCCATGTACGAGGCCAAGCGCGCCGGCCGCGGCACGTTCCGCTTCTTCGAAGTGGGCATGAACGACGCCGCGCTGCGTACGCTGCAGATCCAGCAGGCGCTGCACGAGGCGCTGTCGAACCATTACTTCTCGCTCAACTTCCAGCCGAAATTCCACGGCGCCACTCATGCGCTGACCGGCGCCGAGGCGCTGATCCGGCTCCATCACCCGACGCTCGGCACGCTCGCGCCGCTCGATTTCATCCCGATCGCCGAGCGCTCGGGGCAGATCGTGCCGATCGGCTATTGGGTGGTGCGCGAGACCTGCCGCCAGATCCGCGCCTGGGCCCGGGCCGGGCTGCCCGAGATGAAGGTGGCCGTGAACCTCTCGACGCGCCAGCTCGCGCAGCCGGGGCTGGCCGCCGCGATGCTGGAGATCGTGCGGCACGAGGAGGTCGCGCCGCAGCAGATCATCTTCGAGATCACCGAAACGATGGCGATGCAGGACGCCGAGCACACCATCGTGGCGATCCGCGATTTCCAGACCAACGGCTTCGAGATCGCCATCGACGATTTCGGCACCGGCTATTCGAGCCTGGCCTACCTGCAGCGCTTCCGCGTCAAGCAACTGAAGATCGACCGCTTCTTCACGAACGGGCTGGATCGCCACGGCAAGGAAGGCGCGGCGATCGTCTCGGCGATCATCGCGCTCGCGCATTCGCTCGACATGGACGTGGTGGCCGAGGGCGTGGAAACCGTCACCCAGCTCGACAAGCTCAAATCGCTGGACTGCGATGAAATGCAGGGCTTCCTGCTCGGCCTGCCGCTGACGGCCGAGGCGTTCGAGGCGCTGATCCGCGAGCGCTCGGGCAACGGCGCGGCGACGGTGGCCTGAGCGGGCACGCGCCGGGATCGGAAGGGAAGAAAGGGAAAGGGTCGAAGCGGGAACACTGTGAGACAGCAACGGGGACGGCGAACGCCGCCCCCTTCAAACCGGTTACAGCGCCTCCTGGCACAGCACCATCATCCGCTGCACCATCGTGGACGCCTCGTTCAACTCCATTTCGCTCGTGAACAGGGCGGTCACGCTCGACAGGCGCACCGCGATGCCCGCGCCGAGCAGATCGCGGCTGGCGATCTTCAGCGCGAGCTGGCCGATGCGCACGCGATCGAGCCAGCCCATCGTGACCTGCTGCTTGTCGAGCCAGCGGCGGCAGCAATCCACCACGTGGTCGACGCGCCACTCCTGCGTCAGGGCATACGACGCGGCGGCAATCGCGACGAGATAGCACAGCAGCTCGGGCCGCGCGCTCGCCATATCGCTGAATTCGGGTTTGTTCATGCGGTGGACCTTCGATGTGTTGCACGACGTCGGCGTCAAGTATGACCGAACCCCGGTAAAACAAGCCCGAAGGCGTTGCGCGCGAGAGACGGCCCGCGCGCGCCGCTTGCCAGGCCCCAAAACAAAGCGCCGGGCCAGCGCGTTCGCGAAGGCCCGGCGGTGTGCCGGCGGGGTGTGCCCTGTCGCTCAGCTTCCCGGTTTCCCCGGCTCGGCGTCGCCGCGCAGCAGGGTGAAGCGATTCTGATCGAATAGATAGTAGTAGGTTCCGTTGCCGGTTTCATCGCGATTGCCGCGCACGATCACCAGCTTGCTGTCGCGCCGGAAGCCCACTGGCTCCTCGACGTCGGGATTCCAGCAGCACACGGTGAACGGCAGCCAGACGGTCAAGCCGGTGTTGGCGTCCACCGCCACCGCCATCACGCACGACGCCCCGCAGCCCCAGGTGCTCAACGTGTAGTGCCCGGCGAAATTCGGCGCCTTGCCGCTCAACTCGCGCAGCCGCGACGCGAAGCGGCGATCCTGCGTGGAGCGGATCGCCGTGGCGACGATCGTGCCGTGCCAGTCGGCCGCGGGGAAATTGTCGAAACGCGGTACCGGGTTGGCCGCCAGCGCCAGTTTCGCCAATCCGGCGAACACCAGCACGGCGGCGCCAAGGCGCAGGACAGGCATCGCGTTCAATCGCTCAATACCAGTGGTGGATTTCCCAGAATTTCCTGGCATGCGCCGCGCTGTGATAACGGCCGTAGATATACCGCAGCCCGCCCTGCGCTTCCTGCACCGCAATCCCGAACGAACTCACGCCATTCGGATTCAAACCATACTGCGCGCGCAACAAGCGGAACAGGCCGCGCGCCGACGAATCCTGGCTGCGCGAATTGACCACACCGCTCGATTCCTGCGCCATGATCCACAGCAAATCGCCAAAATCGGTCGGCGGCGCCTTTTCAAGCGCGATCGCATTGCGCAGCGCCATTTGCGAAGCCGGCGGCACCGTGGACGGATCGACCGTCACCCAGCCCTGCTTGCCGGACGGGCGCGGAGAAAGGGGATTCGATTGTGTGCTCGGTGCGTCGGCCATCGTCGTATTCCTGAGTGAATTGCGGTCATTCCGAATCGGTCGACGGCGACTATAAACGTAAATATCTTCAGCGTAAATCCAACCACCGGCCTTGAAATCGTTTCGATGATTACCGGTTCTTTGAATTGGGAAAAATTGCCGCGCGATTTTAAGATTCCATTTTGAATCGGTAAATTTCACTTTTAATCGATGCGCATCGAATCGATATGACATACCGGTTAATCGCGCCGAATGGCGAACCTTCGCTTTCGGGTTGAAAGCCGCGCGGCGATCAGCGCGGGCCTCGCCCCGCCGGTATCATGATTCGACTCGCGCGGCCCGACCGCCCCCTCAAAACAGCCGGAGACATCGCCCATGCAATCGTTCTCGTTTCAGACCGTTCCGCATATCGTGCTCGAACCCGGCATCGCGCGCCGCCTCGGCCAGACGCTGCGCGAACGCTACGCGGGCAGCCGCGCCTGCGTGGTGACCGACGCGTTCCTGCATCGCGGCGGCACGCTGGCCCCGGCGCTCGAAAGCCTCGCGCTGGCCGGCTGGGACACGCTGGTGATCGACGACGTGGTGGCCGATCCGCCCGACCACGTGGTGCGCGAGGCCGCGCTTCGCGCGCGCGGCTTCGGCGCGGACCTCGTGATCGGGCTGGGCGGCGGCTCGTCGATGGACGTCGCCAAGCTGGTGGCCACGCTGTGCGCGGGCGATCAGCCGCTGGAGGAGATGTACGGCGTGAACCGCGTGCGCCAGGGCCGCCTGCCGCTGGTGCAGATTCCCACCACCGCCGGCACCGGCTCGGAAGTCACGCCGATCTCGATCGTCACCACCGGCGCCACCACCAAGAGCGGCGTGGTCGCGCCGCAGCTCTACGCCGATTCGGCCTATCTCGACCCGGAACTGACGGTGGGCCTGCCCGCCGCCGCCACCGCCGCCACCGGCATCGACGCGATGGTGCATGCGATCGAGGCCTACACCAGCAAGCGCCTGAAGAACCCGCTGTCCGATCATCTGGCCTGCAAGGCGCTGCAACTGTTGACCGCCAACCTGCTGCCCGCCTGCCGCGACGGCGGTGATCTGGCCGCGCGCTCGGCCATGCTGCTCGGCGCGATGCTGGCCGGGCAGGCGTTCGCCAACGCGCCGGTGGGCGGCGTGCATGCGCTCGCCTATCCGATCGGCGGGGTGTTCCATGTGCCACACGGGCTGTCGAACGCGCTGGTGCTGCCGCATGTGCTGCGCTTCAACGTGCAGGCCGCCGCGCAGCAGTACGCGGAACTCGGGCAGTTGATCGGGCTCGCGCCGCACGGCAGCGTGGACGAGCAGGCCGAGGCGTTCATCGCGCACCTGGTGTCGCTCGCGCGCGATGCGGGCCTGCCCGCGAACCTGCAGGCGGTGGGCATCGACGTGGGCGACCTCGCCGGGTTGGCGGCCGACGCGATGAAGCAGGAGCGGCTGCTGATCAACAACCCGTGCGAGATCGACGAAGGCAGCGCGCTGGAGATCTACCGGCGCGCGTTCGAGCATGTCTACGACGAGGCCGCCGGCGCGTAGGGGCGCATCCCGCCCAACTGCTGCAACAGGTCGAGGAACGCGCGCACCTTGGCACTGAGCAGCCGCCGCGAGCTGTACAGCGCCCAGATTTCCACCGCCGGCCCGGCATCCACGCCGAGCTGCACCAGCCGGCCGGCGCGCACTTCCGCCTCGGCCAGCAGGCCCGGCAGCAGCGCCACGCCCGCGCCGTCGAGCACGGCCTGCTGCACCATCAACAGCGACGACATCCGCAACACCGGCCGTGGCGCGATCACGCACGGCCGGCCGTTCGCCAGTTCCACCGGCCAATGCGTCTGGCCGGCTGCGTTGCTCATGATCACGGCCGGCAGCGCCAGCGGCGCGTCGGGGTCGCGCGGCGCGGCCGGCAGCGCGAACCCTGGCGACGCCACCAGCACGCGGCGATCGGTGGCGATGCGGCGGCCCACCAGCAACGCGTCCTGCGGCGGGTTCACGCGAATCACCAGATCGAACGCGTCCTGCACCGGATCGACCATGCGATCTTCCGCGACGATCTCCAGCTCCACCTGCGGATAGGCCCGTGCGTAGGTCGGTGCGATCCGGCTCAACACCACATGCCCGAACACCATCGGCGCACTCACGCGCAGCCGCCCGCTCGGCACCGGCGCGCGCGCCGCCACGGCCTCGCCTGCCTCGCTGATTTCGGCCAGCAGGCCGCGCGTGCGCTCGTGCAGCGCCAGGCCCTCTTCGGTCAGACGCAGCGTGCGCGCGCCGCGCTCCACCAGCCGCACGCCGAGCGCGCGCTCCAGTTCGGCCACGTGACGCGACAAGGTGGCCTTCGGGCGATCGAGCGCGCGGCTGGCCGGGCCGAAGCCCTGGTGCTCGGCGACCGCGTTGAAATCGGCCAGGGCAGCGAGATCCATGATCGTTCCATCTACGAGACGAAAGGTCTCGATTATCGGCCTTTCGGTGATTTCATGGAACGCATATCGTTCTGTCTACCGGGCCGCGCTTCCGCGGCCCTCAACCGACTCAGGAGTACGACATGACGATTCTCGTAACGGGCGCCACCGGCGTGGTGGGCCAACAGGTCATCGCCCATTTGCAGGCCCAGGCGCCGGCCGGCGCCGCGATCCGCGCGCTGACGCGCTCGCCCCAAAAGGCCCGCTTCGACGACCCGCGCATCACGGCGGTCAAGGGCGAACTGGCCGATCTCGACGCGATGCGCGCCGCGCTGCAAGGCGTGGATACGCTGTTCCTGCTCGCACCGAACGCCGCCGACGAACTGACCCAGGCGCTGCAGGCGCTGGGCCTGGCGCGCGAGGCAGGCGTGAAGGGCATCGTTTATCTGTCGGTGTTCAAGGGCGCGGACTACGTGGACGTGCCGCACTTCACCGGCAAGCACACGGTGGAACGCATGATCGAGCGGATGGATCTGCCGGTCACGGTGCTGCGCCCTGCCTACTTCATGCAGAACGACGTGCGCCTGAAGGATGCGCTGCGGGAACATGGCGTCTACGGCATGCCGATCGGCCGGAAGGGCATTTCGATGGTGGACGTGCGCGATATCGGCGACGCCGCCGCGCGCGAACTGCTGCGCCGCGAGCACGCCGCCGGGCCGCTGCCGCGCGCCACGTTCGAGCTGGTCGGTCCCGAGGCGCTGACGGCCGATGCGATCGCGGCGATCTGGGGCGAGGCGCTGCAACGCAACGTACGCCATGGCGGTGACGATCTCGATGCGCTGGATGCGCGGCTCAAGGCATTCGCGCCCGGCTGGATGGTTTATGACATGCGGCTGATGATGCAGCGGTATCAGCAGGACGGTGCGGTAGCGACGGCGGGGGACGTCGATGCGTTGACGGCGTTGTTGGGACGCGCGCCGCGTGGGTATCGGGAGTTTGCGGAGGGCTGTGCGGTGGAGTGGGCGGCGGGCTGAGTGGTGTGTGCGGCGGCCGCAGTGGGCCGCCGCTCGTGATGTTGCGCACTGCCGATACCACCCACCGCGCCCTGGAGACCGCCCAGGGTCGCGCCGCCTACCCCGCAGGCGGCAAGCAGTTGCAGCTCTTTCTCGGCCAGGACCGACAAGCCATCGGAAATATCACCGATCATGCTGCCGCTCGGCTCGGCGGGCAGCGCCGCGCAAAAGCTTGCGTCATGAACGAACTCTCCTTTCAAATACAAATTTGATAATAAAAAATACGACGACAGCCACGATGGAATTCAGGGCAGTCGTCAAATTGCTGTTATTTATACGTCCATAGACCCCCGTCTCGACCCCGATGAAATTAACTGCGATACAGAGCAGGAAAATCACCACAATCGGAACCACGAATTCGAACAGAACCCTCTTCACGAAACCTCCAATAAGGAAATAAACCATTGCTCGGCAAATCTGCCTGATTCAAACAAGCCGACATGCACGCAATCGGACACAGTTCGCCTATTCGCCGTCATTGCCACCGGCTTTGTTGCATAAATCTGGCGCCCGGGGTGACGTTTACGCGCCATGGGCCTGGCGACGCCCCTGACAACAATTCGGAATCCGGCCTAGATTCTCGATCTTTGCGTGCGAGAACATGCACAAGGACAAGAGCGGAACGCTGGAGTCAATGAAGCCGTGTTAGATCGAAAAACTTCCTTGGCATCGAGAATTTCGAGCAAGCGATCGATCTTCAACTGGGCAATTATTCGATCTCCTGGCGCCATTTCCAATAATATGACGGCAAAACACGCGGCCCCTTACCTCGCGCAACGAACTGTATCATGCAGATCGGTTAACAAGAATGAGACTAAAACCGAGAGTGACAATCAGCATTTTCTTACTTTTAATTGGATCGGCTGCGCAAGGGGCCGGCGCGGCCTGGCATCAAGCTACCCAGTACCCATCTGCCGCTGATTCGCATCGCAGCACTTGCGCATTTCGCTGGCACTCTCAAGGTGTCAGTCGAGCTAATGAATGTAATCAACCCCTGCGGCGGCACGACTTCATTCACGCCGGCCATTTGGCCTCCTATTTGAAATACAAACAACCAGCGCCAAAATTAAAAATAGAAAACTTTCCAGGATGGAAACTATATATCCTGTCTTTCTGGTTGATCGGAAATAATTTTCCGATTGCCTTTTATCAAGATGAGCATCGCCGCAACTCATTACCCAAATTCGATACTTCGGATACAGAAAATTTTTTGTGACGTCGAACTCAGCCCAGCCGGAACATCCTGCAAGTTGATTAATAGCACTCTCCGGAATCCCAAAGTAGCGAACCTTCCCAATTGGGAAGAGCATTGTGCTTTGCGCAAAATTTGCCGAAATTACTCGACCGGACGAAATTTCCCCCACCACATTTGGCACGGTCGATTTTGCGGAAATAATTTTTATTGGCGTTCTTTGCAACATTGCAGAAGAAGAAGGAGGAGGAAACAAAATGTCGAGAATTGCAGGCATAATCACCACGATTAAATACATGGCAATCAATAGAACCAAATGGAAATTCCGACGCCTTGTTAAATCAACCCCCAATCTTTCCATTTTCATCTTACATACACCTCCAATCATAATTTTTCGCTCTCAAGCAAGAAGCATCGTGACGACGAAGAGATGAATCCAAAATTCAAAATTTACTTAGTGTATAGATCAATGACCTACGCCGAAAATTTTCCAGAAACGCAGTTGATTGCAATGCATTACAGAAAGAAATATCTCGATGCGCACGTCGGGACAACAATCAGCTGACCGCCCCACGCGCCTGCATGAAATCAATAAACGCCCGCAGCTTGCGCGGCACATGAATGCGGCTCGAATAATAAAGATGAAACCCGGGAAAACTCGGCCACCACGGCTCAAGCAGCGCCACCAGCCGGCCGGCGCGAATGTCGTCGGCCACTACCGCTTCGAGCGTGCAGCCGATGCCCGCGCCACTGCGAATCGCCGACAGCAGCAGATCGCCGTCGTTGGTCAGGAACGGCCCGGGCGTATCCACGTTGAACGTTCGCGCGCCCTCCTGAAACTCCCAGCGAAAAATGCCGCCCTCCAGCCGCACGTTCAGGCAGCGGTGCGCAGCCAGATCGGCCGGCTCGCGCGGCATCGTCCGGCCGTCGAGGTAATGCGGCGCGGCCACCGTCGCGAGCCGCTGCGCGCCGCCCAGCGGCACCGACACCACGTCCTGCGCCAGATTCTCCAGCAGGCGGATGCCGCCGTCGAAGCCGCCCGCGACGCTGTCCACCAGCGCGTTGTCGCAATGCAGCTCGACGGTGATGTCGGGATAGGCCTCCAGGAACGGCGTCAGGTGCGGCATCACGAGGATGTCGGCGGCCACGCGCGACACGTTCAGCCGCAGCAACCCGGCCGGGCGGTCGCGGCGGTCGTGCACGTCGTTGACGGCGCCGTGCAGCGCGTCGAGCGCCGGCTGCGCGCTGTCGAGAAAGCGCCGGCCGATTTCGGTCAGGCCCACCTTGCGCGTCGAGCGTTCGAGCAGGCGCACGCCGAGCCGCGCTTCCAGCGCGCGCAGCGTCTGCGACAGCGCCGAGGTCGATACGCCCAGCTCGTTGGCCGCGCGCGTGAAGCTGCTGTGATGCGCGACTCGCGCAAACGCCGCGATGCCGGGCAGCATCTCCGGCGAGATCATTCGATTGTGAAGCCCATCTTCATGGTTCATCCCGTTCCACCGCTTTATCCGGGCCAAGGTGGCGCCTAGCATACAGGCTCACTTCACAATCAGGAGCAGGCATGACGCGACTCGCAGGCAAGACGGCCATCGTGACGGGATCTTCGAAGGGCATCGGCGCGGGCATCGCGTTGCGGCTGGCGGCGGACGGCGCGAAGGTGGTCGTCAACTACACGCGCGACGCCGAACCGGCGCACGCGCTGGTGAAACGCATCGTGGCGGCGGGCGGAGAAGCCGTCGCCGTGCAGGCCGACGTGGCCGAGCACGGCGGCCCGCAGGCGCTGGTCGAGGCCACGCTCGCCGCGTTCGGGCGGCTCGACATCCTCGTCAACAACGCCGGCATCTACGCGATCGATTCGATCGACACCTTCAGCGCCGAATCGATCGACCGGCACTTCGGCGTGAACGTGCGCGGCCTGCTGCTGATGACGCAAGCCGCCGCGCGCGCGTTGCCCGACGGCGGCGTGATCGTGAACATCAGTTCCGGGGTGGCGAAAAGCCCGACCGGGATGGCGCACGTGTACTGCGCGACCAAGGGCGCGGTCGACACGCTGACGCGCTCGCTCGCGCTCGAACTCGCCCCGCGCGCGATCCGCGTGGTCGGCATCGCGCCCGGCTTCACCGACACCGAAGGCAACAGCCACATCCCGCGCGAACTGCTCGCGCCGCTCATCGAGAAGACGCCGCTCGGCCGCTCCGGCAAGCCGGCCGACATCGCGGCGGCGGTGTCGTTCGCCGTGTCGGACGACGCGGGCTGGGTGACGGGCTCGACGATTGATGTGGCGGGGGGGTTGGTGTTCTGACACGGTCGGATGCGTGGCCGAGTGGGGCTGTGGCGGGTTCGGTGCTGGCCTCGGGTGCTGGCCTCGGGTTCGGCCTCGGGTGCCGGCGTCGAGTACCGGCCTCAGAGGCCCGCTCCGTCCCGCCTCAACCGCGATCACCCGCCCACACCACCGGCCGACGACCAGCCCACGGCCGCGCGCGCTCCAGTTGCCCGGCGAGCCGCAACAAGGTGTCTTCACGCGCAAAACCCGCCGCGAACTGCAGGCCGATCGGCAGGCCCGATTGCGGATGCGTTTCGAGCGGCACCGACATCGCCGGCACGCCCGCGACATTGAACGGCGGCGTGAACGGCGCATGGCCGAACACGCGCGCGGTCCATTCGAGGCCCGTCATCGCGTCGGCGCCCGCGCCGTACACGCCGATGGCGGGCGGCATCTGCGGCAGCGTCGGCGTGAGCAGCACGTCCACCGCCTCGAACCAGCCGCCCACCGCACGCGCCACCGTGTTGCGCCCCGCCAGCGCCGCCGCGAATTCCGATGCGCGCGCCGCTTGGCCATGACGAAAACAGGCCAGCGTGGCCGGCTCCAGCGTCGTGAGATCGATCGGGCGGCCGGTGGCCGCCGCCAGAGCGTCGATCCAGCCCACCAGCGTGGCCGTCCAGATCGTCGCGTTCAGTTCGACGAACGCCTCCCACGACATGCCGAGCGACGGCCGCATCTCGATCACCGTATGGCCGAGGTCTTCGAGCAGTCGAACGGTGGCGCGCGTGGCCGCCGCGATGGCGGGGTCGGTGCGGCTCGCGTCCCATGGATCGATCATCACGCCGATCGTCAGTGCGCCCGGCTCGCGGCCCACTTCCGACAGGAAGCTGCGCGGCGGCGCGGCCGTCACGTACGGGTCGCCGCTCGCGTGCCCCTGGATCGCGTCGAGCAGCGCGGCGCTGTCGCGCACGCTGCGGCTCACGCCCAGTTGCACGCCGAAGCCCGCGAACACCTCGTCGAGCGCGGGGCCGTTCGAGCTGCGCCCGCGCGTGGGCTTCAGGCCGAACAGGCCGGTGCTGGCGGCCGGCACGCGGATCGAGCCGGCCGCGTCCGTGGCATGCGCGAGCGGCACCGCGCCGGCCGCCACGGCGGCGGCCGATCCGCCGCTGGAGCCGCCCGCGCTCAGTGCCGTGTGCCACGGGTTGCGCGTCGCGCCCTGCTGCACCGATTCGGTCGCGGTGCTGAACGCCATCTCCGGCGTGGTGGTGCGGCCGATCGTCTGCAGCCCGGCCGCGCGAAACCGCGACATCAGCCAGGAGTCGTGTTCGGCCACCAGGCCCGCCGCGAGCCGGCTGCCCAGTTCGACGCGCTTGCCGCGCATCGAAACCGCAAGATCCTTGATCAGAAACGGCACGCCGGAGAGCGGGCCGGCGGCCGGCTGCGCGGTGCCGGCGGTGCGGGTGTCGGCGTTGCGAGCGTCTGCATTGCGAGCGTCTGTGTTGCGGCCGTCTGCATTGCGAGCGTCTGTGTTGCGGCCGTCTGCATTGCGGCCGTCTGCATTGCGAGCGTCTGTGTTGCGGGCGTCTGCGTTGCGGGCGTCTGCGTTGCGGGCATCGGTATCGCGGGTGTCAGCATTGCGGGTGTCCGCGTTGCGGGTGCCCATATCGGAGTTGCCGATACCGCCAGCGTCGCCAACGCCACCCTCGGCGGGCCAGTGCTCGATCACGGCGTTGATCTCGGGGTTGACGGCGTCGATCGCCCGACGGGCCAACTCGGCCAGTTCCGACGCGGTCACGTCGCCTGCTGCGACGCGTTGCGCCAGGCCGATGGCGTCGTGGCTCGCGTATTCGTTGAGGTTCATGGATGCCTTCCCGTTGGAAGCGATGGAGAAGGTCACACGATAGGGGTTGGCGAGGCGGCCGATTAGTCGGTCAAAGCGGCAAGGATTGCGCCATGGGTGGCACGATCGGCGTGCTAATCTGCCGCCATGACCGCCCACCCTCGCCCGCCTTTCCGCCGATGAGCCGCGACCTCAACGACACGCTGGTGTTCCTGCAAGTGGTTCGATCGGGCAGCTTCACCGCCGCTGCCACCGCCTTGCAAACCCCGAAAACCACCGTCAGCCGGCGCGTGCGCGAACTGGAGGCGCACCTCGGCGCGCACCTGTTGCACCGGACCACGCGCAAGCTGCGCCTCACCGAAGCGGGCACCGCCTACTTCGAGCATTGCCGCGCGATCGCCGGGCAGCTCGACGCGGCCGAGCACGCCGTGCAGCGCATTCGCGGCACGCCCGGCGGCTGGCTGCGCGTGACGCTGCCCTACTCGTTCGGCGCGACCTGGATCGCGCCGCTGATCGCCGGCTTCTGCACGCGCTACCCCGACGTGCGGCTCGACATCGTCGCCTCGCATATCCCGATCGACCTGTTCGGCGAGGACGTGGATGTCGCGCTGCGGCTCGGCGCGCTGCCCGATTCGAGCCTGGTGGCGCGGCGGCTCGGCACCTTCTCCACCGCCGTCTACGCCAGCCCCGCCTATGTCGAACGGCACGGCGCGCCGGCCACGCCGGACGAACTGCTGCAACACCCCGTGCTCGCCCTGCATCAGGCACGCAGCGACAGCGGCTACCTCTGGCCGCTGCGCAAGGCCGGCCGCAAGCCGGCGCGCTACGTCGTGGAGCCGGTGATCGTGGCCAGCGATCCGGCGCTGGTGCTCGACGCGGCGCGCGCCGGCCTGGGCCTGCTGCTGGCGATGGACGCCGGCATGGCGCCCGAGGTCGAAGCCGGGCGGCTGGTTCGCGTGCTGCCCGACTGGATCGGGCCGCCACAGGATTTCAACGCGCTGTTCCCGCGCGAGCGCGCGCCGTCGCCGAAGCTGCAGGCGTTCCTGCATTACCTGAAGACGCAGTTGCGCATCGGCGAAGCCGGGCCGGCCGATTAACGATGAGTTTCGACGGAATCGGTGAATGAAAATCACCGATTATCAATTCATGCCGAATTCGATTATTCGGCATGGGTCTAATTTTCTTTCAAAAATATTTCAATGCCGAAAACACGGTTATCCCGGTAAATCTGGCCGTATCATGACGCCCGCCATCCTGCGGCACATGACGTCATATCCCAATCAAATCAACCAGGATTCATTCCGAATGAAAAAGCTGCTCGTGTTGTCCGGCGCATGCCTGATCCTTTCGCAAAACAGTTTCGCCGAAACGTCCCCCGAATATGCGGCCTGCCGCGATCGCGCGGCCGGCAACGCGGTGCAGCTCGACCTGTGTGTCGAAAAGGAATTGGCGATTCAGGACACGCGCCTGAACAAGGTCTACGGGAAACTGGCCCATAAATACGGCAGCGATCAGGCCAAGCGCAAGGCGCTGAAGGCCGACGAACTGGCCTGGCTGAAAAACCGCGACGAGGAATGCCAGAGCGGCAACGGCGGCTCGACGCTGCCCGATTGCGAATTGCGCAAAACGGACGCGCGTGCGGATGAACTCGAGTCGCGCCTGGCGAATTGATGGTGCATGGGGCCGCTGCGAATCGCGATGAGAAACCACATGCCGATCCCGAACCCGGCGCGCCCCATTTGTGAAGCGAATCACGTCAAACCGCTTTTAAGGTAGCCGCGGCCACGTGGCCATCTCAATCGACTTGCGCCTTGGCGACCGTTTGCATCGCCGGCAGCCGGGCGCAGAACGTGGTCCCGCCTTCCAGGCTGGAGCGCACCTCCAGCGTTCCGCCATGCGCGATCGCGATCTGATGGCAAATGAACAGGCCCAAGCCCAGCCCGCCGCCGAGCTGACTGCCGGGTGACCGCCAGTACGGCTCGAACAGCCTCGGCAGCAGATGCTCCGGAATCGGATTGCCCCCATTGGTGACCGAGATCGACAGGATGTCCTGAACGTGGCTCACGTCGACACGGATCGGCTGATCCTGCGCGCCATGCGTCAACGCGTTGCCGAGCAGGTTCGACAGAAGCTGCTGCATTCGGCGCAGATCGACCTGCACAGAGGGCGCGACGGATATGTCGGACACGATCACGCGAGTGGGATTGGCCACGGTCAGCTCGTCGACCACCGCAAACAGATGCGTGTCGAGCAGCTCCACCGTCTCGATCGACATGGCGATGCCCGCACCGAACTGCCCCCGCGCGAAATCCATCATGTCGGCGATCAGGCCCGTCATCCGGCTCACGGTGCGTCGCAGGCGCTGGCCGGCCGCGACCACCTCGGGCTCCGACGGGCGCCGGACCAGCCACTCCGCCGTGGCGTTGACGGTGGACAGCGGGTTGCGAAGGTCGTGGCACAGCACCGCGATGAACTGCTCGCGCAAGCCCGCCGTCTCCTTCTCCTTCCTCAACATCGCGTCGGCCGACCACAGGCGCAGTTCGTTATCGAGTTGCATGCCGATCAGTTGGGCGAACACCTCGAACATGCGCACGATGCGCGGCTCCGATACCTTCGCCGGCCGCGAATCGATCGCACACAGGTTGCCGAAATAGCTGCCGTTCGGCAGCACGATAGGAATCGAAATATAGCTTTCCAGCCCGTATATCTGCCCGGTGTGATGGCCGCGATAGGTGGCGTCCTGGCTGAACTGGTCGATGACGATGGGCGCGTTGAGCGCGCGGGATTCGAA
Source organism: Burkholderia sp. 3C (assembly GCF_054589155.1). Lineage (NCBI taxonomy): Bacteria > Pseudomonadati > Pseudomonadota > Betaproteobacteria > Burkholderiales > Burkholderiaceae > Burkholderia > Burkholderia sp. 3C. The sequence goes on along the minus strand of NZ_BAAILN010000112.1, from coordinate 15,062 downwards.
ACACAGCGTGGTTTTCAGCTCGAGCTGGCCGCCCGGCTTCAGGCCGAAATCGACGTTGTCCAGCACCGCGCAAGCCGTCCAGGTAGCGTCGGTCACGCGCGCGACGGCCGCGAAGCCCATGCCCGTCTCGTCGCAGATCATTTGCAGGATGGAAGGCACCGCGCTGATGCGAGTCACGGCGCCGATATCGCGCGCAATCGATTCGTGCGAATCCGGCGACACCCCTGGTTCGTTTTTCATGCAACACCCCGCTGCGCCGTGTGCTCGGCAGCCCACCCGGGCCGCATCGTCTGGCGCGGTCGAAACCTCACGCCCACACGGGAGATTCGCGATTATAGCCTCGGGCCTGCGGCATTTCGCCGGAGGATCGCACGCCGCAGCGACAGGCCGATCCCTCGGCAAGGGGCCACACCAGCGCCTACCGCCCCGTTCGCCCGAAGCTCGCCCCCGCCGGTGCATCGGGCCGCGTGCCCGGATACGTCTTGCGCAGCTTCGCCACCTGCGCGGCCGTCACCGGCGCCCCGCTGTTGCCCCAACTCGTGCGCACGAACGTCGCGACCTCCGCCACTTCCTGATCCGACAGCCGCCAGCCGAACGGCGGCATCGTGAACGTCGACGGCGCGGTGTGCGTGCCGTTCAGCGCCGCGCCTTCCAGCACCACGTGAATCAGCGAAGCCGGATCGGTACCCTGCACCACCGGGTTGCCGCCGAGCGCCGGGAACACGCGCGTGTAGCCGCGGCCGTCGCTGCGATGGCAGGCCATGCAGTTGTCGACGTAGACAGCCGCGCCGGCCTTGCCCGCGTCGCCGGCGCGCAGCGCCTTGGCGGCCGCGTCGTCGTACGCGTACGGCGTCTCGCCGGTCGCGCGCGGCGGCAAGGTCTTCAGGTAACGCGCCATCGCGTTCAGGTCGGCATCGCTGAGGTACTGCATGCTGTGATCGACCACGTCGGTCATGCCGCCGAACGCCGCGGTGTGGGCGTTGCGGCCGCTCTTCAGGAACTGCACGATCTGCGGCTCGGACCACGTGCCGAGGCCGGTGCGTGGCTCGCCGCGCAGGCTGGTGGGCACCCAGCCGTCGATGGCCGCGCCGCCGGCCAGGAAATCGAGGCCGTCGGCATCGGTCAGCGCGCGCTCCTGCATGGTCGGCGCGCGCGGCGTGTGGCACGCGCCGCAATGGCCGAGGCCCTGCACGAGGTAGGCGCCACGCGCGAGCACGGCGTCGGGGTAGCGCGCGGCGTCGAACGGCTGCGGCGCAGGCGCGTACAGCTTGCGCCAGATGCCGAGCGGCCAGCGCATCGACAGCGGCCAGACGATATCCACGGGCCGGTTGGCCTGCTCGACCGGCGTCACGCCGTGCATGAAGTATGCGTACATCGCGCGCACGTCTTCGTCGGACAAGCGCGCGTACGACGGATACGGCATCGCCGGGTACAGCGTGTCGCCGTTCTTGCGCACGCCCGAACGCACGGCGCGATCGAAATCGGCCAGGCTCCAGCCGCCGATGCCGCTGGCGGGGTCCGGCGTGATGTTGGTCGAATAGATCGTGCCGATCGGCGTGGCGAACTTCAGGCCGCCCGCGAACGGCTTGCCGCCCGACGCGGTGTGGCAGGCAATGCAATCGCCGGCCCGCGCCAGATATTCACCGCGCTTGAGCAGGTCGGCGGCAGTGACGGAGGAAGCCGAGACCGAGGCTGAAATGGAAGCCGATGTCGATGCCGCAGCCGCAGCCGCAGCCGCAGCCGCAGCCGCAGCCGCAGCCGCAGCCGATGCCGAAGCCGAAGCCGATACCGCAGCCGTCGAAGCCGCAGCCCCGTCGGCCCACGCCTGAGCCGCCGGCCACGCCACAACCGCCACCACCCCGGCCATCGCCACCACCCCGGCCATCGCCATCACCACTGCCGCCGCCCGCGCCAAACGCGCGCCCTTCGAAAAGATGCTCTGCTTCATACGCTCACCAACGGGCCGGGGTTCTTCAGATACTGCGTGCGGATCGCGCGCGCCGACCAGTAGGCCAGCGCGGCCACCAGCCCGGTGGGGTTGTAGCCGATCCCCTGCGGAAACGCCGACGCGCCCATCACGAACACGTTGTGCACGTCCCAGCTCTGCAAATAGCGGTTCAGCACGCTGGTCTTCGGGTCGGTGCCCATCACCGCGCCGCCGACGAGGTGGGTGGTCTGGTACTGCCGCGCATCGAAGTGCTTGCCGAACTCGCGCGTCGACACGCCGATCGCCTTCGGCCCCATCGCCTCGGCGATCTTCTTCATCTGGCCGGTCACGTACTGCGCCATCTTGATGTCGTTGTCCTTCCAGTCGAACGTCATGCGCAGCAACGGCTGGCCGTACGAATCGCGGTAGGTCGGATCGAGATCGAGGAACACGTCGCGGTACGACATGTTCGAGCCGTGCGCGTCCATCGACACGGTATGCGCGTAGTTGTCCTTGACGGCCTTCTTCCACGCCGAGCCCCAAGCTGGCGTGCCGGCCGGCGTGGCGATGCCGCTGATCGGCTTGGTGCCGGCCTGGTTGACCCACAACGGCGACCCGCCGACGAAGCCGAGCGGCCCGTGGTCGAAGTTGTCGGCGTTGAAATCGTCGACGGCCACGCCGTTGCCGCCCGCGCCCACGAACGGGTTCGTCCAGGTGTCCTTGTCGAAGAACGCCTTGATGGTCGAGAGGTTCTGGTACGCGAAGTTGCGCCCCACCACGCCCTCGCCCGACACCGGGTCGTAGGGCTTGCCGATGCCCGACAGCAGCAGCAGATGCACGTTGTGATACTGGAACGCGGCCACGATCACGAGATCGGCCGGCTGGAACACCTCGCGGCCGGCCGGATCGACATAGGTCACGCCGGTGGCGCGTTTCTTGTCGCCGTCGAGTTCGACGCGCAACACATGGCACTTCGAACGCAGCTCGAACTTCGGCTCCTGCTTGAGCGCGGGCAGGATGTTCAGGTTCGGCGACGCCTTCGAATACATGTAGCAGGCGTAGCCGCTGCAATAGCCGCAGAAATTGCACGGCCCCATCTGCACGCCGTACGGGTTCGTGTACGGCCCCGACGTGTTGGCCGACGGCAGCCGGTACGGATGCAGCCCGATCGATCTGGCGGCGTCGGAGAAACGCTGCGCCGAGTAGGTATTCAGTTGCGCGGGCAACGGAAAGGGGTTGCTGCGGCTGGCCTCGAACACGTTGCCGTCGCCCACCACCTTGCCGTCCACGCGATAGGCCTGCCCCGAGGTGCCGAACACCTTCTCGGCGAAATCGAAATACGGTTCGAGTTCCTCGTAGCTGACGCCGTAATCCTGGATCGTCATGCCTTCGGGGATGAACCGCTTGCCGTAGCGCTCCTCGTAATGGCTGCGCAGGCGCAGCTCCTCGGGCGTGATCCGGAAATGCACGCCCGACCAGTGCAGCCCCGCGCCGCCCACGCCCTCGCCGGGCAGGAACGCCGCGAGCTGGCGATACGGCAGCGCGGTGTCGCCGGGCGCGTGGCGGATCGACACGGTCGTCTTCGACAGGTCGAGGAACAGCTTCTTGCGCACGCTGTAGGTCAGTTCGTCGAGCGTGTTCGGGTAAGCGCCGTCGGGGTACGTGTCGCGATATTCGCCGCGCTCCAGCGCCACCACCGACAGCCCCGCCTCGGTCAATTCCTTCGCGAGGATCGCGCCGGTCCAGCCGAAGCCCACCACCACGGCATCGACATGCGGTTTCTTCTCGGCCATCAGCCACGCTCCCCATTGATCGACAGCGGCGCGTACGGATAGGCCTTGCCGTCCTGATTGACGAAATCCATGAAATCCGCGCGCGCGCCGGGGAAGCCGATCATCTTCCACGCGGCCATCTCGCGGTTGCCGCCGTGCACCGGGTCGCAGAAATAGCCTTCGCGCGTGTTCTGCAGCAGTTGCCCGAAGAACGTCTTGGCCGGCACGTCGCCCAGCTCCACCTTGCCGGCTTCGAGCGCGCCGAGCACGCCGTCGCGCGTGGCCGCATCGAGGTCCGCGAACGGCTTGCCGTAGGCGGTGCGGCAATAGCGGTTCACCGCCGCGATGCCGAGCCGGTAGATGTCGCGCGGCACCAGCTTGAGCTGGTAGCCCAGTTCGGGCGCGCCTTCCTGGAACGGCCCCTGCATGTACCAGGTCGCGCCGTGCGCATACGGCGTATCCATCTGACGATCAATGAATTCGGGCGCACCGGCTTCGAGCGCGCCGGGGCCTTCGGCATCGGCGGGAATCAGGCGGTCGCAGGCGGCGCTCACGAACGCCCATTCGGCGGTATCGAAAAAGCGCGGCTTGTAGGGGCCGCTGGCGGCGGCCTGGGACGACGTCTGAGCAGAAGCCGCAGCGCTTGGCTGGCCGAGATCGCAGCCGGCCAGCGAAGCGGCCGGGACGAGCGCAATCGTCGTCTGCAGGAAACGGCGTCGCGAGCCCGGCTTGTCGGGAGGGGTGGTCATGATGGGGTCCGTTCGTGATGGGAGCGACGGGTGCGGGACGACAGGCGTCGAACGCCACGGCCCCGCCATCTCGAAAAATACGCGATACCGCAGCCGGATTTTTCGTTTCGACGCAATTTGGCGCTCGCAGTATAAATGGAACCGGTTCCATTGTGCGATATCCAGTCGCAACGGCTTATTGCATGATTGGCATCAATCGCGCGACGGGGTGCCGGGCGGCGTCAGACGGGACGGGAGAAGCGCTTGCGGTAGGCGCTTGGCGACACACCGACGAAGCGTTGGAAGCGCGCGCGGAACGTCACGGGGGAATCGAAACCGGTCGCGGCAGCGATCTGCTCGATCGACGCCGGCCCCGTTTCGAGCCATTCCTGCGCGCGGCGGATGCGCTGCCGCAGCAGCCACTGGATCGGCGTGGTGCCGGTCTGGTCGCGGAACCGGCGCGCGAACGTGCGCGGCGTCATGCAGGCCTGGGCGGCCAGCGTGGCGACGTCGAGCGGCTGGTCGAGGTGGGTCACCATCCAGTCGACCACGCCCGCCAGGCTGTCGCGCGGCGCCGGCGCCTGCTGGTGAATGAACTGCGCCTGGCCGCCGTCGCGATGCAGCGGCGCCACCGCCAGCCGCGCGGCGTGCGCGGCGATGGCCTGGCCGTGATGCCGGCGCACCAGGTGCAGGCACATGTCGAGGCCGGCCGACGCGCCGGCCGAAGTCACGATCGGGCCGTCGTCGACGAACAGCACGCCGGGGTCCACCGACACGGCGGGATAGCGGCGCGCCAGTTCCTCGGCGGCGGCCCAGTGCGTGGTGGCGCGTCGCCCGTCCAGCAGGCCCGCGGCGGCCAGCACGAACGCGCCCGTGCAGATCGAGGTCACCAGCGCGCCGCGCTCGCTCGCGGCCCGCAAGGCGCGCGTGACGGCGGCCGACTGCGGGCGCCGCGCGTTCTCGATGCCGGGCACCACCACCATGTCCGCGTCGGCCAGCGCCGCCAGCCCGAACGGCGCGCGAATCTCGAACGCGCCCGCGCTGACGCGCGCCGCCTCGCCCGCCACCCGCACGCGATAGGCGGGCGCGCCGCCGGCGTCGAGCACGCGGCCGAATACATCGCAGGGAATGCCGAGATCGGACGGGACGACGCCTTGCAGCGCCAGGATGACGACGGTTCGCATGACGGGCGGGGGCAATCGAGGAAAGGGAAAACGAACTTTATCAGCCGATGGCAGTAAACGATCTGATTTCGTCAATCCTGCCACTCTCGCCGGTGTCCGCGCGGGCGTTATAAATGCACTCCCGCCCCAACATCCGACCGCGAGACCGACATGCCCCCTCCTTCCCCCCTCGTCGCGTTGCGCCGCCTGCGCATCTCCTGCATTGCCGAGGCGATCACGCTGCTCCTGCTGCTCTGCGTGGCCGTGCCGCTCAAGCATCTGGCCGGCGCGAACTGGGCCGTGCATCTGATGGGGCCGGTGCACGGCCTCACGTTCCTCGTGCACGGCTGGCTCGCGCTGCGCACGGCGTCCGAAGCGAACTGGCGCGGCGCCGACACGGCCGCGCTGCTGGGGCTGGCGCTCGTGCCGTTCGGCGGCTTCGTCAATGCCGCGCGCCTGTCGCGCCGCATCGCCACGCAGCGAGCCGAGGCGGCCCGATGATGACGCTTGCGGTGCTGTATCCGTGGCTCAAGGCGCTGCACGTCGCGGCGGCGCTGATGTTCGTGGTAGGGGTGAGCGCGGGCGCGCTGTGCCTGTCGGCCGCACCGCACGCGGCGGGCGCGCAGGCGCTCGCCGCCGTGCTCGAACGCTGGGACCGCTACGTCACCACGCCCGCCATGTTGCTGGTGTGGGGCCTCGGCCTAGGGCTGGCGACGATGGGGCACTGGTTCGACAGCGGGCGCTGGCTGATCGTCAAACTCGTGTTGGTGGTGCTGCTGTCGGGCTTGCACGGCGTGCAGTCGGGGCGCTTGAGCGCGCTGCGGCGCAGTGCGGCGGCCCGGCCGTGGCGAGCCGCGCCGACCGTGGTGGTGCTGGTGGCAGGCATTGCGATACTGGCAGTCGTCAAGCCGTTTTGAAGAGACCGTCGCGCCGTCAGACGCTCACGACGCCACCAGGCATTGCGACACCGGCGGTCGCCAAGCCGTCTTGAAGGGACCATCGCGCCGCCAGACACTCACGACGCCAGCAAGAAACACGCGTCGTAAGCCGCCGACATATACCGCTTGACCGTCCGCTCGCTGATGCCCTGCCGCTCCGCGATCTCCGCGTACGTCAGCCCTTCGAGCTGCGACAACAGGAACGCGCCGCGCACCTTGGCCGGCAGCCGGTCGAGCATCGCGTCGATTTCGTGCAGCGTTTCGAGGATCAGGCAGCGCGCCTCGACCGACGGCGTCATCGCCTCGGGCATCAGCGCCAGCGCGTCGAACCAGGCGCGTTCGAGCGAGCGGCGGCGGTAGTGATTGAGCGCCAGCCGGCCGGCCACCGTCGTGAGGTAGGCGCGCGGCTCGCGCAGTTCGCGGGGGTCGAAATCGGCGCCGGCCCAAGCGGTCAGCACCCGCGCGAACGTGTCCTGGGCCAGGTCGGCGGCGTCCGACGCGTTGCCGAGCTTGCGGCGCAGCCAGCCCTGCAGCCACGCATGATGGTCGTGATACAACGCGCTCACTTCACGTTGCACGTCGGATCGAACAGCGGACATCGAAACAACCCCTTTTTGCGACAAACACTTCGATTCGATTTCGAAGTGAAGATAAGAATGATTCGCATTTTATAGAATCATCGGCGTTGCGCAATCGATCGATGCAGGGCGACATGGCCGTGATCAACCCGGTTAATGCGTTTGCTCGACTGGTCATACCAGTATGAACAAATGAAACCTCCCCGTTCGAACGCATCCGCTCGACGCGTCACGCTGCGTTTCGGGCCGTCATTTGCCACCGAAGGCCCATGCCACGCCCGCTTTCGGCGCTTTCCGGCCGCCTCGCACCCGAATGACGCACGCGCTCCGCTCGAAAACGGTGCATCGCCCTCCCCCATCGCCGTCGAAGCTGGTTAGACCAGCCTGCCGTCGCATGGCCCGGCTCTTGCTAAATGAAAGCGGGGGCCGGCCGACGGCCCGACCGACTGACGACAACACCTACAGAGAACTCGCGATGGACTTTCGATCGAACCGTACCGCCTCCCGCCGCGCCTGGCTCGCCGCGCTGCTCGCCGCTCCCGCCCTGCTGGTGCTCGGCGCGCCCGCCGCCCAGGCCGATGCGCTCGACACAATCGCCAAGAGCGGCGAGTTGCGCGTGGCGGTGCCGGAAGACTATCCGCCGTTCGGTTCGGTCGGCACCGACATGCAGCCGCAAGGCTATGACATCGACACGGCCGCCCTGCTGGCCAAGTCGCTCGGCGTGAAGCTCAAGCTGGTGCCGGTCAACAGCGCGAACCGCATTCCGTACCTGACGACCAACAAGGTCGATCTGGTGATCTCGTCGCTCGGCAAGACGCCCGACCGCGAGAAGGTGATCGATTTCTCCACCGCCTACGGCCCGTACTTCCAGGGCGTGTTCGGCCCGGCCGACATCAAGGTCGCCGGCCCCGCCGACCTGACCGGCAAGACCGTCGGCGCGACGCGCGGCGCGCTGGAGGAAATCGCCCTGACGCAGATGGCGCCGAACGCCACCATCAAGCGCTTCGAGGACAACAACGCCACCATCCAGGCGTTCCTGTCCGGCCAGGTGCAACTGATCGCGGCGGGCAATATCGTGGCCGCGGCGATCCTCGCCAAGAACCCGCCGCGCCGTCCCGAAACCAAGTTCGTGATCAAGAACTCGCCGTGCTTCGTGGGCCTGAACAAGAACGAACCGCGCCTGCTCGCCAAGGTCGATGCCGCGCTCGCCCAGGCCAAGAAGGACGGCGCGCTCGACGCGATCTCGAAGAAGTGGCTGGGCCAGCCGCTGCCGGCCGGCCTGTAACGTGTAACGGCGCGCACCGCGCGCCTGCCCGCTTCCGGCCTCGTGCCCCCGCCGCCGCGCCGCTTTCAGCCGCGGCGGCGGGTGCGCCGCCGACCGACTCCTTCCACCGATCCGCATTCGAGATGACCTACCAGCTTCAGTTCGGCGAGCTTGCCGAGTACGCGGGCATGTTCGCGAGCGGCGCCGCCACCACGCTCGCGCTGACAGCCGTGTCGACCGTGCTCGGCCTGAGCCTCGGCGTGCTCGGCGCGGCCGCGCACGACACCCGCGCGCCGGGCCTCGCCTGGCTGCGCGGCGCGACCGGCGCCTACGTCGAGGCAATCCGCAACACGCCGTTCCTGGTGCAACTGTTCTTCGTGTTCTTCGGCCTGCCCGCGCTCGGCATCCATATCGGCGAGGTCACGGCCGCCGTGCTGGCGATGACGCTGAACCTCGGCGCCTATTCGGTGGAAATCGTGCGCGCCGGCATGGCCGCCGTGCCGCGCGGCCATCACGAGGCGGCCGCCGCGCTGGCGATGTCGCGCGCCCAGGCGTTCCGCCACGTGGTGCTGCCGCAGGCGTTCGCCAAGGTGTTCCCGGCGCTGACGAGCCAGATCGTCATCACCATGCTCGGCTCGGCGGTGGTCTCGCAGATCTCGGTGACCGACCTGACCTACGCGGCCAGCTATATCCAGTCGCGCAACTTCCGGGCGTTCGAAACCTACTTCGTGATCACGCTCGGCTATCTGGCGATGGCGCTGGTGCTGCGCTTCGCGCTGAACACCGCCGGCCGCCGCCTGTTCGCGCGCCGCGCCACGGGAGGCGCGCGATGATCGAATTCACGTTTGGCCAGATCCTCGCCAACCTGCTGCTGGCCGCGCGCTGGACGGTGGTGCTGTCGCTGGTGTCGTTCGCGCTGGGCGGCGCGGTGGCGCTGGTGCTGCTCGCGATGCGCGTGTCGAACAACGCGCTGCTGCGCGGCATCGTCAAGGTCTATATCGAGGTGTTCCAGGGCACGCCGCTGCTGATGCAGTTGTTCGTGGTGTTCTTCGGCCTGCCGCTGCTCGGCCTCGACGTGCCGCCGTGGGTGGCCGCCACGCTCGGCCTGACGTTCTTCACCAGCGCCTACCTGGCCGAGATCTGGCGCGGCTGCGTGGAAGCGGTGCCGCGCGGGCAATGGGAAGCGTCGTCGAGCCTGGCGATGAGCTATCTCGAACAATTGCGCCACGTGATCCTGCCGCAGGCGGCGCGCATCGCCATCGGGCCGACCGTCGGCTTCGGCGTGCAGGCGATCAAGGACACCGCGCTGGTGTCCATCATCGGCTTCACCGAATTGACCAAGGCCGGCCAGGTGATCTCGAACGCGACGTTCCAGCCGTTTCTCGTCTATGGCCTGGTCGCCCTCATCTACTTCGCGCTCTGCTATCCGCTGACCCGCTGGGCGCGCTCGCTGCAAAGGAAATGGCATGCCGCTCGTTGAAACCCGCGCCCTCGAAAAGAACTTCGGCCAGAACCACGTGCTGAAAGGCATCGACTTCAGCGTCGAGCCCGGCCAGGTGGTGACCATCATCGGCCGCAGCGGCTCGGGCAAGAGCACGTTCCTGCGCACGCTGAACGGGCTGGAGAGCATCGACGCCGGCTCGATCACGATCGACGGCACCACCGTGGATGCACGACGCGGCGACCTGCGCGCGCTGCGCCTGAAGGTGGGCATGGTGTTCCAGCAATACAACCTGTTCCCGCACCTAAGCGCCGGGCAGAACGTGATGCTGGCGCAGACGGTGGTCAAGCAGACCAACAAGCATCAGGCGCGGGCCATCGCCGAGCTGATGCTCGAACGCGTGGGATTGGGCGAAAAGTTCGATGCGTTTCCCGAGCAACTGTCGGGCGGGCAGCAGCAGCGCGTGGCGATCGCGCGGGCGCTGGCGATGAAGCCGGCCGTGCTGCTGTGCGACGAGATCACCTCGGCGCTCGATCCGGAACTCGTGGCGGAAGTGCTCGGCGTGGTCGAGCAACTCGCCAAGGAAGACATGACGCTGATCATGGTCACGCACGAGATGCGCTTCGCGCGCGCGGTCAGCGATCAGGTGGTGTTCATGCACCAGGGCCGCGTGTGGGAAAGCGGGCCGCCGGAGCAGATCTTCGAGGCGCCGCAGACGATCGAACTGCAACGGTTCATCCAGCAGTAAGGCGCACCCTGCGCCTGTTGTAAGCGGCATGCGGCTGCGCCTTGCGGCGCAGCATCGCCGCGCGCTCGCAGCCGTGCGTGCCGCCGCGCCGAACCTCGGCACGCGGCTTGTGCGGCGCGTCAGCGCCGATCGTTACGGCCCCTCGCGCTCGTGATCGCCGGTAACACGCTTCGCGGGAACGGCCGCGTTCCCGAGCGAGTCCATGTCAACGTAACGAACGCAGCGCGCGTGCCGCCCCGCTGTCGCACCGACAGCGCAGGCAAGGCCACGCCGACGCACCCCGCCGCGTTCGGCTCGCCGCCGTATCGATGCCGGCTCGCTGCTCCATGTTTCACGCCGCCCGTCATCATGGCTTCACGTCACTACGGCATGTCCGATGTCCCGCGCCGCCGCGCGGTTGCCCTGCCTTCGGAGTCCACCATGTTGAGCCCCCATGAACTCGCCACCCTGATGCTGATTCACGGCGCACCGGACGGCATCGATCCGGGCCGCGTCGAGATCGATGCCCTGCTCGCCCATCGCCTGGTTTCGGTCGAACCGCACGCGGACGGCGTCGCGCGCCCGGCCCTGACGGCCACCGGCCGCTCGGTGCTGGCCGCCGCCGGGCGGCTTGCGTCGAGCGCACCGGATGGGCGCGACTACGTGTGAGAGGGTTGGATGGCGCAGCGGGTCGTTTCGGCGAATTCGGCCGACATGCGCCGGGTTCGCTGCGCTGGCGGTTTCGCTGCGTTGGCGCGCGTGCGGTTGAAACTTCAGTTGAAACGATCGTCGCGCCGTTGAGGCACCGGCCGTTCGACGGCCACTGCATCGCCATGCCCGCGTGCGCGCCCATGCGGGCCTGAGCGCCGCCGCCACGTACCGACCCCGCATTTCCGGGCGCGACAAATCGCCCCACTTCTCGCGACGAACGCCCACGGCGCCGTCGCGGCTGCCTCACAAACGACGCAAAACCGTGCGCACTGGTTTACCATCGCGCGATGCCGTCGTCCTCTCCCTTCCGCCGCCGTCTGACCGCCTGGCTCGGCCTGCTTGCCGTCTGGCTGCTGGTCCTGATGCCGCTCGCCAGCCAGCTGGAGGAGGCCGCTGCCGCGCAGCGGCCGGACGCGCCGATCTGCGCCGCGGCGCAGCATCCGGGCCGGCCGGGGCAACCGCACGACGCGCTGTCCGCCTGCGGCTACTGCACGCTCGCGGCCTCGCATGTCTACGCGCCGCCCGGCGCCGCAACGGCCGCCGCGTTGTTCCAGCGCCGCGT
>NZ_BAAILN010000112.1:0-3149 GCF_054589155.1 Burkholderia sp. 3C | reverse complement strand
GCGCGCGCCGCGCCTCGCGCAGGCGCTGCCGCCGCGCCGCTTCCTCTCGCTCGCCGCCCCCGCCCGCGCCCCACCCGCCTTCGCCTGATTCCGTCGTTCCGTTCGATCGTGCCGCCCGTCTGCCGGGTTGCCGGGCTGCACGCCCGCGCAGGCAGTCGCGCACTTGCGCCCTCGTTCGGCTTTCCGATTTTCATGGCGAGATTTCCATGTTCAAGCGTTTGACCGTTTCCCCTTTCAGCGCCGGACGGCGCACGGCGACCCTCGCGATCGCCGGCGCCCTCGTCGGCGCCACGCTGCTGGCCGGTTGCAAGCAGAACGAACCGTCGTTCAACAACCTCGACATCACCGGCAACACCCAGTTCGGCAAGGATTTCGCGCTGCCCGACACCGACGGCAAGATCCGCACGCTGGCCGACTATCGCGGCAAGGTCGTGGTGCTGCTGTTCGGCTATACGCATTGCCCCGACGTGTGCCCGACCACACTGGCCGAACTCGCGCAGGCCTTGCAGCAACTCGGCCCCGATGTCGCGAAACAGGTGCAGGTGCTGTTCGTCAGCGTCGATCCGAAACGCGACACGCCCACCGTGCTGGCGCAATACGTGAGCGCCTTCGATCCGTCGTTCCGCGCGCTGCGCCCGGCCAACGACGCGCAACTGAAGCAGGTCACCAACGATTTCCGCATCAGCTACGAACAGGTGGCCGGCAGCAAGCCCGACAACTATTCGATGAACCACACCGCCGCGAGCGTGATCTTCGATCCGAACGGCAAGCTGCGCCTGTTCGCGCGCGACGGCCAGGGCGTGCCGCCGTGGGTCCACGACCTGCCGCTGCTGATCAAGAGCGGCGGCAACTGATGCGCACGCGCCGTTCCGGCCGCCCGTCCACCCCATCGACCGAATTCATCAAGGAATCCCGCATGAAAACCGCACTCCGCCTGCTCGCCGCCGCCCCCCTGTTCGCCTGCGCCGCCGCCTTCGCCGCCCCGGCCGACGTCACCGTCTCGCACTGCTGGGTGCGCGCGATGCCGGCCGGCATCCCGTCCGGCGGCTTCTTCGAGCTGGCCAACGCCGGCGCGAAGCCCGTCGACCTGACCGACGTCGGCGCCGACGCGTTCGGCATGGCGATGATGCATCAGACCCAAAGCAACGGCAGCATGTCGAAGATGGTCATGGTGGACAAGGCCACCGTGCCGGCCAAGGGCACGCTGGCGTTCGCGCCGGGCGGCTACCACGTCATGCTCGAGGAGCCGAAGCAGCCGCTGAAGATCGGCTCGACGATCCCGCTGACGCTGACGTTCGGCGACGGCGAGAAGCTCACCGCGCAGTGCAAGGTCGAAGGCCCGAAGGGCATGTCGAAGTAAGCCGCCCGTCCATCCCAGGAGTTCAGACATGAAGATTCGCCAGCCCCTGTTGCACGGCGCCGCCGCCGTGCTGTTCGCCGCCATCGCCCCGCTCGCGTTCGCGCACGCCCATCCGAAGCAGCGCGTGCCCGACGCCGGCGCCACGGTGCCTGTCGCCACGGCCAACGTCGCGATCGATTTCGACGAAGGGCTCGAACCGGCGTTCAGCTCGCTGAAGGTGACCGATGCGGCCGGGCAGGCCGCCACGCGCGATGCGTCGAGCGTGAGCGGCAGCGACAAGAAGCACATGAGCGTCGATCTCGCCGCGCTGAAGCCGGGCGTCTATACGGTGAACTGGGTGGCCGTGGCCACCGACGGCCATCGCACGCAAGGCACGTATACGTTCACGGCGCAGTAAGCCGCGCGATCCGGCACACAACCGGATCGCCCATGCGACAAGGCCCGCGCGGCATGCCTGCCGCGCGGGCCTTGTTCATTTCGCGCCGTTCCGTGCCGCGCTAATCCCCCGACGCCATGCCGGCATCGAGATCGACATACGCCCCCGGCTGCAGCAGGCGCCCCTTCCACTCGCGCGAGCCGGCCAGGAAACACGCGGCCAGTTTCGGACCGGCCGGCGTCAGATGCAGCGTGCTGTCGCCGCCGCACGGCCAGCCGTCGATCGTCTGGCCCGGGCTGAGGTCCACCCGCACCGTGTCGCCCGAGTTCTGCGGAATGAAGATGAACGCGTCGACGAACACGTTGCCCACCGGCACCGGATGCGGGCTGCGAATCGCCTGCAAGGTGCGCTGCGCGCCCAGGCCGAACAGGCCGCCGGTTTGCTCGTAATCGGCGGTGCTGCCGGGCGGGAACGTCACGCCCGATACCTCCAGCGGTTGTTTCGTCACTTCGGTTCTGAGGCGCGTGCCCTCGCCGAGCGCGTAGCTGGAGAGCAGCGACACCGCCAGGTAGATCGCCGGCAGGCAGAAAAACAGCGCGGACCATGCGAGCCGTTTGACCACCGACAGCCGGCGGCACAACCACAGGCCCACGAACAAGGTCAGCCCGCCCCAGATCGCGACGAACACCGTGAACGCCGCCATGGCGACGGCGCCCAGGCTGCCGACATCGGCGCGGCTCACCGACGGGAACAAGGCCAGCAACAGAGTCAGTACCAGTGTGATCAGCGAGCCTAGGCGCGGCCAGGAGGTGGGAAACAGGTTCAAGAATCTGGCGGGGCGGTCGGATTCCGGCGACGGCGTTTTTATCACCGCCCGTCTTTGTATGAGTGCATGGCCTATCTTCTGGTAATCCAAGTTTTTGTCCCCATCGCCCACAGGCCCATCCGAACTGCATTGGGAAAATGCGTCGGGTAAGAAGGTGGCCGAAATATGTTCATCGCTCTGGAAGTCAGGGCTCATTGTGAATGATGGTGTGTTGATCAGGTATCAGCGGGTGCGCGATATATAGCACGCCATTCATCTCGAAAACATCGAAATAAATTCATGATTACAGAGCCTTGATCAAAAACATCCGTACAGCAAATAAGGAAGAGCATCGGTTTCATAAAAACAAGAGTTCCAACTAGCATTCCGCCTTTGGCCAACGCTTCACACAGCGACAGTCATGTTCATGACGGCCGTACCGGGGCGTCAGACGTATTTCCTGAATGTGCCTAGCACCGGCAACGCGGCCGATCTCTCGGCCGTCTCGTTTGAAGCCATCGAATTGAACCCGATCCACACGCGAGGACAGACGTGAATTGCCCGAATTGCATCAAGCAGGGTCTGGCGATTCTGCCGGTCCGTTACGC
>NZ_BAAILN010000111.1:0-281 GCF_054589155.1 Burkholderia sp. 3C | reverse complement strand
CCAAGCTGCTCGGGCGAAAATTCCACTCGCGCGCCCGGCCATTCGGACACCCGCTCGAACACCGTATTCAGTACTTCCTCGCTGGCGACGCGCAGCGCCAGATGGTGCAGCCCGACGTTGCGCTTGCGGTCGAACTCGACGAGCGCGTTCTGCTCCGTCACCTGCCACAGCGTCAGCGTGATATGCCCGTCCGACACGAAGGCCGCCGGGTATTCAGGCCGCTCGCCGACGACTTTCCAGCCGAGGCATTGTTCAAAGAATTGCCGGGTCGAGGCGAGATC
>NZ_BAAILN010000110.1:0-582 GCF_054589155.1 Burkholderia sp. 3C | reverse complement strand
GGCTTTTAGCCCCCAGCGTTATCAGACTTTGCTCAAAGACAGCGAGCACCTTTGTTGGTATTTTTTGTTGGTACCTGCCGATACCAACAACCGAACCGGTTCTCGGTGCGATAAGCCTTACCAGCAAGCGAAGGGAGAACTCCCATACCGCCTCATCGATGTCCGCTTCGATTTGTGTTTTAAGGAGAGGCGTGTGGCCTTGAGCTGGCCACGCCAGACACACAACCTCACATCATGCCGTGTGATGTCGCGTAGTCGCTGAGCGCATCGTTCATGCGTGTTTGCCATCCGTCGCCCTGTGCCTTGCAGGCATCCACGATGTCAGGATCGATCCGCAGCTTGAGCGGCATCTTGGGATTGACCGACTTCGGCCTGCCACGCGGCTTCGTCAACTTGGCCGCAACCTCCTTGCCTAACAACTCGGACAACACGTCTTCCGCCGGTCGCGCCGGATTGTCGTCAGTTGGCTTGCTGGTTTTTTGCTGACCCATATCTCTTCACCTCACGGGAGTTGGCTTTTCGAAGGCTGATAACGTGAACCATGCCGCCGCGCGGCGTGAACACCAGCATATGAAGGCGATC
>NZ_BAAILN010000109.1:58167-67890 GCF_054589155.1 Burkholderia sp. 3C | reverse complement strand
TCACCTCGCTGTCCACCGGCCTCAGCACCACCAACAGCAACGTCACCTCGCTGTCCACCGGCCTCAGCACCACCAACAGCAACGTCACCTCGCTCTCGTCAGGCCTGAGCACCACCACCAGCAACATCGCCTCGCTGTCGTCCTCGACCTCGACCAGCCTCGGCTCGCTGTCGACGGCAACCGGCTCGCTGTCCACCGGCCTGGCCTCGACGAACAGCAACCTGAACTCGCTGTCCACCTCGACCTCGACCAGCGTCAGTTCGCTGTCGACCTCGGTCAGCTCATCGGTAGCGAACTCGTCGGGCAAGGTCGGCAACAGCATCGCCTCGGCACTCGGCGGCGGCGCGACGTACGACCCGACCACGGGCGCGATCACCCCGCCGTCGTACACGACGTACAAGGCGAACGGCACCACGGCGACGGTCGACAACATCGGCAGCGCGCTCGACAGCATCAACTCGACAGGCATCAAGTACTTCCACACCAACACGTCGGCGGGTTCGACGGATTCGGTGGCCACGGGCGTCGACAGCGTCGCGATCGGCCCGAACGCGGTCGCGAACATCGACAACTCGGTGGCGATCGGCAGCGGCGCGATCACCTCGGCGGCGGTGCCGGTCAGCTCGGCCACGGTCGGCAACATGACGTTCGGCAACTTCGCGGGCAACTCGCCGGTGGGCGTGGTGAGCATCGGCTCGCCAGGCTTCGAGCGCCAGTTGACGAACCTCGCGGCAGGCCGCGTCTCGGCCACCAGCACCGACGCCGTGAACGGCAGCCAGTTGTTCCAGACCAACTCGGCCGTGGCGTCGCTGTCGACCAGCCTGAGCAGCGCGGCCTCGTCGTACACCAGCGCGGTGGCGTCGCTATCGACTTCGACCTCGACCTCGCTGAGCGCGCTGTCCACTTCCACCTCGACGTCGGTCGGCTCGCTGTCGACCTCGCAGTCGCAAACCACCTCATCGGTGGCGTCGTTGTCCAGCTCGACCTCGACCACCACCGGTTCGCTGTCCACCGGCCTGTCGACCACGACCAGCAGCGTGGCGTCGCTGTCGACCACCACCTCGAGCGGCTTCAGCTCGCTGTCCTCGAGCCTGTCGGCGACGAACACGTCGGTCACCTCGCTGTCGAGCAGCCTCGGCACGGTCAGCGCCCAGGTGGCCTCGCTCTCGACCACCGCGGCGAACAACACCACGCGATCGCTGAGCTCGGGCGGCTACGCCGCCGACATGTCGGCAGCGGGCGCGCAGGCGCCGTCGGTCACGGCAGGTTCGAATTCGGTCGCACTGGGCCAAGGCTCGACGGACGACGGCCGCTCGAACGTGGTGTCGGTCGGCAGCGCGACCCAGCAACGTCAGGTCACGAACGTCGCGGCGGGCACGCAAGGCACGGACGCAGTCAACCTCAACCAGTTGAATGCGCTCTCCACCTCCACGGCGCAGTCGTTCGCGGGTCAGCAAACCCAGATCAACTCGCTGGGCTCGCAATTGCAGCAAACCCAGCAGGCGGTGCAGCAAACCGACAAGATGGCGCGCCAGGGCATTGCCGCGGCGACGGCGCTGACCATGCTGCCGCAGGTCGAGCCAGGCAAGACGATCAACATGGCGATCGGCGTTGCCCGGTTCGCGGGCGAATCCGGCATGGCCTTCGGCGCCAGTGCGCACGTAACGACCAACGGCATTCTGAAACTGGGCGTCGGCGTCTCGGGCCAGAACAAGACCTACGGTGTCGGGTATGGATACAGCTGGTAATCGACTCGCCGTTACCTCCGCCTCACCGCTCTGAAAAGCACCTGATCGTCTCCCTCACGCGCGTCGTGAAAGACGATCAGGCGATCTGAACAGCCGGCGCAACGCCGGCTGCGATTCGGGCGTGCGCTGCGCCCGGCATTCGTGCGCCGGCGCACACGGCCCGCCCCATTAATCCGAACGTCACGCGTCGATCCATCGGGTTGCCATGCAACCCGACGCGCGTTGCTCGTGCCTGCGCCTTCCCCGCCGAACGCTCAAAAAAATAAACTCCGGCGCACGCGTTTCAATGACAATCCCATCATACAAATTCAAATTGCCGGCTATTTAATCACTCACTTCACAATAATTACAAAAAAACATAATCGCCGAATTACCACTTTCCACATCTCGAAAACGAGGATCGAGCCGCTCGATTTACGCCACCTCCACGATCAATTGGCGATCGACACTTCCGCCCCTGAAATTCATCACCGCGACAGAACAGCCAGAAGCCCCGTCAATCGGCCATCCGAGCCGAATCACGCCCGAAAAATACAATTAATTGGGAATCTAGACAAAACTCCACATTGGGAAAAATCATACGTTTACAGATCTCAAAATATCTACATTTCAATTTGCTTTCTGCAATACACTCCGCGCACTGAAATATTTACCTAAGCCCACCGGAAATAAATACCGACATTATCCGAGGCTATATATTGATCTCACGGAGAAACGTAACATGAATCACAACTATCGCCCCATTTGGAATGAATCGATTAAAGCCTGGGTAGCCGGATCAGAGAAAGATTCGGCGCGTGGCAAGCCCGGTCAATCCACCGTGGCAAAAGCCGTTTCCACGGCGCTGTGTGCTCTCGTTTTGATCGGCCAAGGCGCGCAGGCGGCGGACGGCGGCATGCCGGCCGCTACGAAAAAGTGGGCTGCAATCGGCAGCGATATTTTCGACCTGCAAGGTGCGACTGCGTCGGGCAGAAACTCGATTGCTGTCGGCCGCGCCTCGGTTGCCGAGGACCAAGCATCCATTGCGATTGGCACAAAATCCCACGTTGCTGGCGCAGGCAGCCTCGCACTTGGCATAGCGTCTGAAGCCAAAGGCATAGCCAGTCTCGCGCTTGGCCCAAAGGCCCACGCCACTAACATGGCCAGCCTCGCGATCGGCTTAGAGTCTCGGGCCAATACCGCGGGCAGTGTCGCAATTGGCAGAGATGCGCTTGCATCGTATTCAAACAGCATCGCGATCGGCGAACACAGCCAGACGGCCGACTCCCCACCGACGTCCTTCGGCTATCTGACCGATCAGGCGGCACCCAAATCGGAGATGTCGATCGGCAGCACGACCCAACTGCGCCGCATCACCAACGTGGCCGACGGTGCAGCCGCAACCGACGCGGCAACCGTCGCCCAACTCCAAACCGGCATGACCCGGTCGGGCGAGCAGATCGGCTCGCTGTCCACTGCGTTGGGTGCAACCGACGGTAAATTGGCGACGTTGTCGAAGGACCTCGGCACCACAAATACCAACGTCTCGTCGCTGACCACCGGCCTCGGTGCGACCAACAGCAAAGTGGCCGCGTTGTCGAAGGACCTCGGCACCACGAATTCCAACATCTCGACGCTGACCACCGGCCTCGGTGCGACCGACAGCAAATTGGCCTCGTTATCGCAAGACCTCGGAGCCACGAATACCAACGTCTCGTCGCTGACTACCGGCCTCGGGGCAACCGACAGCAAAGTGGCCGCGTTGTCGAAGGACCTCGGCACCACAAATACCAACGTCTCGACGCTGACCACCGGCCTCGGGGCGACCGACAGCAAATTGGCCTCGTTGTCGAAGGACCTCGGCACCACCAATACCAACGTCTCGTCGCTGACCACCGGCCTCGGGGCGACCGACAGCAAAGTGGCCGCGTTGTCGAAAGACCTCGGCACCACGAATACCCATGTCTCGATGCTGACCACCGGCCTCGGGGCGACCGACAGCAAATTGGCCTCGCTGTCGAAAGACCTCGGAGCCACGAATACCAACGTCTCGTCGCTGACTACCGGCCTCGGTGCGACCAACAGCAACGTGGCCGCATTGTCGAAAGACCTCGGCACCACGAATTCCAACGTCTCGTCTCTGACCACCAACCTCGGCGCAACCGACAGCAACGTGGCCACGCTGACGAAGGACCTCGGCACCACCAACACCAACGTTGCCTCCCTGACCACAAGCCTGAGCAAAACCGACAGCAAAGTCGCCGCGTTGACAACCGACCAAAAAACCACGAACAGCAGCCTTTCGTCCCTGTCCACGGGATTGAGCACGACCGACAGCCACGTAGCTTCGTTGTCCACCGGCCTGAACACGACCGACGGCAACGTCGCATCGCTGGCATCGGCAACCACGACCCGAATCGACGCCCTGACTACCAACATCGACTCGCTGTCCAACGGTCTGTCGACGACGAACGCCTCGGTCACGACGCTGTCCACCAGCCTCGGCACGATCAGCGACCGGATCGCCGCGTTCACGACGGCAACGGCAGACACCGCGCAAGCGAAGAAACCGATGATCTACGCCGCCGACATGCCGCTCCAGGCCGCGCAGTCGCCATCGGTCACGACCGGTTCCAACTCGGTAGCCATCGGCCAGGCCTCGACCGACGACGGCCGCTCGAACGTGGTGTCGGTCGGCAGTGCAACCCAGCAACGCCAGATCACGAACGTCGCGGCGGGCACCGCCGGCACCGACGCGGTCAACCTCAACCAGTTGAATACGCTCACAACTTCTATGTCACAATCGTTCGCCGGTCAGCAGAACCAGATCAGCTCGCTGGGTTCGCAAGTGCGGCAAACGCAGCAGGCGGTGCAGCAAACCGACAGGATGGCGCGCCAGGGCATCGCCGCCGCCACCGCGCTGACCATGCTGCCGCAGGTCGAGCCAGGCAAGACGATCAACGTGGCAATCGGCGTCGCCCGATTCGCGGGCGAATCCGGCATGGCCTTCGGTGCAAGTGCGCACGTGGCAACCAACGGCATTCTGAAACTGGGCATCGGCGTCTCGGGGCAGAACAAGACGTATGGTGTCGGATATGGACACAGCTGGTGATCGAATCCCTTCATTCTTCATCTGGCAGCGCTGACAGGCGCCTGACCATCGGCATTTCGCTCTTCGCGCGAGATGGTCAGGCAATCTGGGAAAACGGCATCCATCAGAACATCGCCTTCCTGGCGATGATGCTGCAAAAATCCGGTCGCATCGGCCGGATTTATTTCCTCAACGGCGGCGACGCCAACCAGATTCCCACCGGTCTCGATTTCGGCGGCCTCGACGTGCCGCTCGTCAACCCGCGCGACGTCTCGCATGAACTCGACGTGGTGATCGAGATGGGCGCGCAGTTGCAGGTCGACTGGCTGAAATACATGAAGACGCTCGGCAAGAAGCTCATCATGTGCTTCGTCGGCAACGTCTATGCGGGCCTCTGCGAAACCCCCATCTTCAATCTGCCGTCGGGCCACATCTTCAACGGCGGCCCCTACGACGAAGTCTGGATGCTGCCGAAGGACGACAAGACGGCCGGCCCGCTCTTGCGCACGCTGATGCGCGTGCCGGTGCATTCGATGCCGCACATCTGGTCGCCGCATTTCGTCGAGCGCCGCGCCGCCGCGCTGGCCGAGGAAGGCATCCGCTTCGGCTACCAGCCGGGCCGCGCGAGCTGGCGGCTGGCCACGCTGGAGCCGAACATCTCGGTGGTCAAGAGCTGCCACTACCCGATGCTGGTGGCCGAGGAGTTCTACCGCGCCGAGCCGAGCGCCGTGCAGCACCTGTTCGTGGTCAACGCGATGCACATGAAGGAACACCGCACGTTCGTCCACTTCGCCAACAGCCTCGATCTGGTGCGCCATCACAAGGCCACCTTCGAGCCGCGCGTCGAAGTGCCGTCGTTCCTGGCCCAGCACGCCGACGCCATCATTTCCCATCAATGGGAAAACCCGCAGAACTACCTCTATTACGACGCGCTGTACGGCGGCTATCCGCTGATCCACAATTCGCCGATGCTCGGCGAAGCCGGCTACTACTACCCGGAGTTCGATTCGGCCACGGGCGGCCGCGTGCTGCACCAGGCCTGGCGCGAGCACGACACGAATTTCGCCGCCTACCGTGCGAAGGCCGACGCCGTGCTGCAACGCGTGTCGATCGATCATCCGGCGAATCTCGACGCCTACGTCGAACGCCTCGTTGCCTGACGGCATTCCGCGGAGAAACCTGCATGTCCGATAGTCCCGTCCGTGATCTGCCGAACGGCGGCAAGCGCCTCGTGGTCGGCGTTTCGCTGTATGTGCGCGGCGCCGGCCAGTCGTTGTGGGAAAACGGCATCTTCCAGAACTGCCTGCTGCTGGTGCTGTTGCTGCGCCAGTCGCCGCTCGTCGCCGACGCGGTGATGGTGAACGGCGGCGGCACCGAGCCGGCCGATCCGCAGATGATGCTCGGCGAATGGAACGTGCCGCTGATCTCGATGGACGAAGCGATGGCGCGCTGCGACGTGCTGATCGAGATGAGCGCGCAATTCAACGCCGACTGGATCGCCACCTATCGGGCGCGCGGCGGCAAGGTCATCACGATGCGGGTGGGCAACGATTACGTGATCGACATCGAGCGCGCGATGTTCGACAAACCGTCGGGCTTCCTGTTTTCGGGTGCGCATTACGACGGCGTCTGGACCATTCCCGAATTCGAGCACTCGTGCCGCCACTACCTCGAAACGGGCCTGCGCCGCCCGGTCACGATCGTGCCGCACATCTGGCATCCGATGCTGTTCGACCGCGCGCGCGCCACGCTGGAGGAAGGCCGCGCGTTCGGCTACCAGCCGGGCCGCGCGCGCTGGCGAATGGCGATCTTCGAGCCGAACATCTGCATGGTGAAGACCAGCATCATCCCGATGCTGATCGCCGAGCAAGCCTATCGCGCCGAGCCGTCGTTCGTGGAATTCGTGCGCGTGTGCAACGCGCTGCACATGAAGGAACACACCACGTTCGTGCACTTCGCGCGCAGCCTCGACATCGTCAACCACAGCCTCGCCACGTTCGAAGGCCGCTTCGCGCTGTACGAATTCATGTCGCAGCACGGCGATGCTGTGATATCGCACACCTGGGAAAACGCCCAGAACTACCTCTATTACGAACTGCTGTACGGCGGCTATCCGCTCGTCCACAACTCACCGTATCTCGGCAAGTGCGGTTATTTCTACCCGGATTTCGACTGCGAGGAAGGCGGCCGCCAGTTGTTGCGCGCGTTCCGCGAACACGACGCGAACCTGGACGCCTACCGCGAGAACGCGGCGCACCTGCTGCATTCGGTCGACATCGACAACCCCGACAACGTCGCCGCCTACACGGACGCGCTCGCCGCGCTGTACCGGTGAAGCACGGCACGCGACACCACGCTCAACCGGCATCCGGAGGCCCATTGAAATCGATCATCGTTCGCGGCGCCGCGTTGTGCGCCTTCGCGGCCTGCGCGCCGCTCGCCCTGGCTCAATCGCAGCCGCAGGCCCCGGCCGGGCAATCGCTGTCGCTCGCGCCCGTCAATGCCGGCACTTCGGCCGACGAGCTGCTGCGCGACGGCGACTACGCGCTCCAGTTGATCGACGCCGGCCGCTTCCAGGATCTCTGGAACGACGCCGCGCCGTTCGTCAAGCAGCGCTACGACGCGCAGCATTTCGCCGACGACGTGCGCGGCTCGCGCCAGGCAGTCGGCCAGATCAAGGGCCGCGGCTGGGCCGCCGTCACGCGCATCATCTATACCGGCGCGAAGGACGTGCCGGACGGCCTCTATGCGAATGTCGATTACGCCACCACGCAGGTGTCGGGCAAGGTGGTGTACGAGAAGGTCAGCTTCCGGCTCGAAAACGACGGCCGCTGGCATTTGACGGGCTACGTGCCGCGCGTCGCGCAGGGCGCGATTCCGGGCAATTGAGCGGCGAAAGCGCTCAGGCGTCCTCGCCATCGAGGTAGGGCGTCAGCACCTGCTCCAGCCATTCCATGAACACGCGCACCCGGCGCGACAGGTTGTGCCGGTGCGCGACCACCAGCCAGACCGGCAATGGCGCGGGCCGGAAATCGGGCAGCACCTCCACCAGTTCGCCGCTCGCCAGGAACGGGCCGAGCCGCGAGCGGCTCGCCTGGATCAGCCCGATGCCGGCCACGCCGGCCGCGTAATAGGTCTGCACGCTGTTCACGCTGAGCGCGCACGGCAGCGCGAGCGTCGCGGGCCGGCCGCGCTCCACGTACTCCCACAGCGCCGAGCGATGGCCGAACGTGGAGGTATAGAACACCATGCGATGCCCGCGCTCGGACAGCTCGCGCAGGCTGCGCGGCGTGCCGAAGCGCCGCAGGTAGCCGGGGCTCGCCGCGTTGACCATCCGCAGGCTGCCGAGCCGGCGCGCGACCAGCGTGTCGTCCACCAGGCCGCCGATGCGCAGCACGCAATCGATCCCTTCCTGAATCAGATCCACGCGCCGGTCGGTGCTCGACAGCTCCAGTACCACCTCGGGATGCGCCTCGATGAACGCCGGCAGCGCCGGCACCACCATGGTTCGCGCCAGCTCGGTGGGCAGATCCACGCGCAACCGGCCGCGCAGCGGCGTATCGTGGCGCACCGTGAACATCGTCTGCAGCGCGTCGGCATCGGCCAGCAAATCCTGCGCACGCTGATAGAACACCTGGCCGTCCTCGGTCAGGTGCACGGTGCGCGTCGAGCGATGCAGCAGCCGCGCGCCCAGCTCCGCCTCCAGTGCGCGCACCGTGTTCGACGCCCGCCCCTTCTGGATGCCGAGGCTTTCGGCAGCCCGCGTGAAACTGGCCATTTCGGCGACGCGCACAAAGATCCGCAGCGAATCCAGGTTCGGCATTGTGATGTTTGAAAATAACAGTGCGTTCAGATTGGCGCACTTTATCGCATCGGACCGCGAGCGCATAGTAAGCGGCTTACGGCTGGCGCCGCCGGCCGAACGATGGAGATCACGATGCGTTACAACCAACTTGGCAACACCGGACTGTTCGTGTCCGAAATCTGTCTCGGCACGATGACGTTCGGCAGCCCGGAGCAGGAAGGCATGTGGGGCAGCATTGCCAGCG
The DNA here is from genome assembly GCF_054589155.1 of Burkholderia sp. 3C. Lineage (NCBI taxonomy): Bacteria > Pseudomonadati > Pseudomonadota > Betaproteobacteria > Burkholderiales > Burkholderiaceae > Burkholderia > Burkholderia sp. 3C. Next base: position 59,023 of record NZ_BAAILN010000109.1, on the reverse strand, counting down.
TCGGCCAGGACGCGGCCGATACGATCGTCGAGCGCAGCCTCGCCGCCGGCGTCAACTTCATCGATACGGCCGACGTCTACTCGTTCGGCGAATCGGAAAAGATCCTCGGCCAGTCGCTGAAGAACCTCAAGGTGGCGCGCAAGGACGTGGTGATCGCCACCAAGGTGTTCGCGCAAGTCGGCAACGGTCCGAACGATCGCGGCGCCTCGCGCGGCCACATCCTCGATTCGGTCGAGGCGAGCCTGGAACGCCTGCAGACGGATTACATCGACCTGTATCAGATCCACGGCACCGACACCGTCACCCCGCTCGACGAAACGCTGCGCACCTTCGACGACCTGATCTCGCGCGGCCTGGTGCGCTATGTCGGCGTGTCGAACTGGCAGGCATGGCGCGTGGCGAAGGCGCTCGGCATCGCCGCCAAGCACGATTACGCACGCTACGAAAGCGTTCAGGCCTACTACTCGATCGCCGGCCGCGATCTCGAGCGCGAGCTGGTGCCGATGATGAACGAGGAAAAGCTCGGGCTGATGGTGTGGTCGCCGCTCGCGGGCGGCCTGCTGTCGGGCAAGTTCGGCCCCGGTTCGAGCGACGCCGAAGGCCGCCGCGCCAACTTCGACTTCCCGCCCGTCGACAAGGATCGCGCCTGGGCCTGCGTCGCGGCGATGCGCCCGATCGCCGAAAAGCACGGCGTGAGCGTGGCGACCGTCGCGCTGGCCTACGTGCTGAGCAAGCCGTTCGTGACCACGGTGATCACCGGCGGCAAGCGGCTCGACCAGATCGAGCAGAACCTGGCCGCCGCCGATGTGAAGCTCGATGCGGACGACCTCGCGAAGCTCGATGAGGTGAGCGCGCT
>NZ_BAAILN010000109.1:52932-58022 GCF_054589155.1 Burkholderia sp. 3C | reverse complement strand
GCGCCCGGGCGCAGGCCCGGGCGCGCAGCCGCTATCTATCTCACTCTGCCGGGAAATCGGTGCCTTGCGAGACATCCTTCCATTGCTCGAACTCGGCGCGCAGCGCCTCGAGCTTGGTCTGCACCAATTGATAGGCATCCGAACCGAGCAGCAGGCGCAGCGGCGGCGCCGCCTCGCCGACGATGCGGATGATCGCCGCCGCGCCGCGCGCCGGATCGCCCGGCTGCGTGCCCGAATAGCTGTGCGCCTGGGCGCGCCGCTTGCCGGCCGTCTCGGCGTAATCGTCGATCACCGTTTTGGATTCGATCAGCGAGCGGCCCGCCCAATCGGTGCGGAACCGGCCCGGCTCGACGATCGTCACATGAATGCCGAGCGGCTTGACCTCGCCGGCCAGCGATTCCGAAAAGCCTTCCACGGCGTATTTGGACGCGTGGTAATAGCCGGTGGCCGGAAACGCCATCAGGCCGCCCACCGACGACACGTTGATCACATGCCCCTGGCGGCGCGTCCGCATGCCGGACAGCACGTGCCGCGTCAGCGAGAACAAACCGAACACGTTGGTTTCGAACTGGCGGCGTACTTCGTCATCCTCACCTTCCTCGATCGCCGAGAAATAGCCGTAGCCTGCGTTGTTGACCAGCACGTCGATGCGGCCGAAATGCGCCTCGGCATCGGCCACCGCGCGGCGGATCGCCGTCTCGTCGGTCATGTCGAGCGGCAGCACCAGTGCGCGCTCGCCATACGGCGCGGCGAGCGCCGCCAGCGTGTCGGGACGGCGCGCCGTGAGCACCGCGCGGCCGCCCTGCTCCAGCACCTGCTGCGCCAGCTCGCGGCCGAATCCCGTCGAGCATCCCGTAATGAACCAGACGTTTTCTTGCTTCATGGTGCCTCCTGGAAATGAGTCGGATCGACAGCCCGCGCCGCCCGGAACCGGCCGCGGCGTAACGGCTGCACGGAAACCATTGTTACGCCGTGGGCTACTCGCGGCCAGCCAACATCGCACCAATCTCTTGCGTGATCCTGCCATTCCGGGAAAAACCCGCTCGCCGACATGGCCCGCTTGTTGCACGATCCTGCCGATTCCCCTAGGCTTGCCCACATCTGCCGAACCGGCCCGGGCCACCCCGGGAACATCGCCATGGAACCGTTGCTGACCGCGATGCGCGACACCATCGAGCGCCATTGCACCTCGCCCTATCAGGCCACGCCCGTCCCCGGCCTGCGCATCTTCAGGATCACGAGCACCACGCCGCCCGATCGCGCGCTCTACGATCCGCGCATCCTGCTGGTCGTGCAGGGCGCGAAATGGGTGGGCTTCGGGGACGTATCGTTTCTCGCCACGCCCGAGCATTTCCTCGCGGTGACGGTCAACATTCCGGTCACGACCTGCATGCAGATGACCGAGGACGGCAAGCCGCATCTGGCGCTGACGCTGAGCCTCGACCGCGCGCTGCTGGCCGACGTGCTGCAGCGCGTGGCGGCCGAGCCGGCGCCGAACGCGTCGCCGCCGGCCGCGCTGGCCGCCGCGCCGCTGAACGCCGCGCTGCTCGAACCGTTCGCGCGGCTGCTGAAGCTGCTCGACCATCCCGACGAGATCGATTTCGTCGCGCCGCTCGTGGTGCGCGAAATCTACTACCGGCTGCTGACCGGCGGCCTTGGCGAAACGCTGGTGCAGTTCGCGCTGAACAGCTCGCATGTCGCGAAGATCGGCCGCGTGACGGAATGGATCAAGACGCACTACGCCGAGCCGATGAGCATCGATGCGCTGGCGGAGCTGGCCGGCATGAGCGTGACGTCGTTCCATCGCCACTTCAAGAACCTGACCTCGATGACGCCGATTCAATACCGCATGCAGATCCGCCTGCGCGAGGCGCGGCGCATGCTGATTTCGGAGGGGGAAGGCGCGGGCGCGATCGGCCTGAAGGTGGGCTACGAGAGCCAGTCGCAGTTCAGCCGCGACTACAAGCGCCTGTTCGGCGCGCCGCCGGCCAGCGACGCCGCGCGGCTCGGCAACGGCCAGGCGGCGAGCGCGCAGCCGGCGTGACGGCGGGCATGCGCGCGCGCCGGCGTCAGGCTGGCATCACGCGTTCGCGACGCCCACCAGGTTGGCCAGCAGCAGATCGTAATCGGCCACCAGCGCCGGGTTCTCCGGCGTATAACGGCGCAGCAGCGCGCGCTGCTGGCGGCGGTAGTGTTCCCAATCGGCGTCGTGCTCGCGCAGCACGCGCGCCAGCACCTTCGCGCCGGCCTGCACGTCGTTTTCCGGGTAGTAGTAGCCGACGTCCTGCACCAGATGCGCGTTATGCACGAGCGGATAACCCTGCCAGCACACGTCGAAATAGAAATAGTTGAGCGGGTTTTCCCACTGGTGCGACACCACCACGTCGGTGAACTCGGCCAGGAATTGCGGCGTATCGAAGCGGCCGACGAAGCTGGCCTTGCCGGCGCGCACGATCTCCAGGTAATTCATCAGCATGACGAACTCCTGGCTGCGCTGCGCGATGTGATCGGCATTGGTCACATGCGTGAACGACACGGCCTCGGGATCGCGGCGGAACGCTTCGTCGATGATCAGCATCGGATAGAGGCAGAACTTCACGACGTCATGATTCGGCTCCATCACCGTCAACCGCTTGGCCACCTGCCCGCTCGGCCGGTATTCGCCGTGCTCGCGCAGCGGGCGTGAGCGCTCGGTCAGGAACATCGGATCCCAGACGAACGGCACCACCCTCCCCGGGCAGCGGCGCAGCGATTGCAGGAACGGCAGCGAATTGGGCGCGATCTGCGGGATCGCCCACACCTCGTCGTAGCCGCGATTGATGAACAGCGAATCCCACAGCTTGCGGCCGAACAGGATCGACTGCGTGGCGTGGATATATTCGAAGCCGCAGCAATAGCTGACCAGCTTCGCGCCGCGCGCCTTCAGGTAGGCGGTTTGCTCGGCGTCGATCTGGCCGCCCAGTTCGATCAGGACATCGAGCGAATCCTTCATCTCGGCGAAGCTGCGCGTGTCGAACACCGCGCGATCCCACGGCAGGCCCTCGCTCAAGGACACATCGGTGGTGTTGACGAGCGTGACCCGATAGCCGTGCGACGAGGCCATCAGCAGCTTCGCGAGATAGAGCGCGTTCTGCTTGATGCCGTTGATCCAGAGGCTTTCGTTCGGCTCGCGCAGGCCGATCGTGATACCGATGCGCAGGCCGTTCAAATCGACAGGAGCAGTCATGGCGGATGAGCGAAAAGGATGGGCGCCGCCGCGCGAGCGCGCGTGACGGCGGGCATCGGCACAGCATACGCGCGCCCGGCGCAACGGCGCGCGGCTGCCGGTGCGCGAACGCGCGAGACGCCGATAGCGTGACACGCACGGCGCACGGCGCGCGCCGCGTTCGCCTCAGAAATGCCGGGTGCCGCGCACGCTGACGGCCGTATCGAACAGCTCCTGCGCGCGCGCCAGCTCGTCGAGCGCGCGATCGAGCCGCGATTGCGCGGCCGCATATTCGGCACTTTCCGGGATGTCTTCCTGATCGCCGCGCACCGCGCGGAATGCGAGATCGACGTTGCGCGTCGCCTCGACGTAACGCTGGGCGGCAAGCGCCTCGCGCGAATGACCGATGTTCGCCATGCACCTTCCTCCTCGGGCCTGCCTGTCGGCAAGCCGGCTGCGCGCCCTGCAACGCATGCGCGCGGGCATCAATCCCGCCCGCCGCGACGCTGCACCATGCAGCGGCCGCGGGAGCGACTTCCGAGCCTGGCCGTCATTCGGTCGCGCGGCGCCGAGGCCGCGCGGCGCTAGAGCAACAGCTTGCCCTGCGCGCTGCCTGGAATGGCGAATGCCGGCGCCGGTTCGGGCGCGGGAAATTCGAACAGGTCGCGCGTCGAGCCGCGCGCCGGTTCCGCCGGTGACCGGGCACGCAGCCGCTTCACGAAATCCGTGTAGACGGCCACCGGCTCCACCACCGGCAAGTCGAACAGGTCGCGCGTGAAGCCGCGCGACTGTGCGCCGGCCGAGCGCCCGCGCAGGCGCTCCACCAGATCGACATAGGTTTCGAAATCGCCCTCGCGCGCCGCCTTGCTCACGCGCGCGAGATCGCGCGCCTTGACCACCGTGGGCTGCGCGAGCCGAACCGTGTACGGCGCGTCCAGCTCCACCGTCAACGCCACCGGATAGCTGCGCGCGCCCGGCTCCGCCGTGCGCGCCACGCAATCGACCACCACGGCCGACTGCGCCGCGCCGAGCGGCTTGCCGGTGACGGTGCTGCGCAGGTTGTCGGGGCTCACGCGCAGGCGCGTGCCGACGCCGAGCGGCGCGGCCGACGCGCACACCAGCGCGTGGTACTGCTCGCGGCGGCGGCCCGACGGCAGGGTCGGGCGGCTCGTGATGAAGGCATACGGCGGCAGTTGACGCACCTGCCCGCCCGCATCCACCCAGGCATTCCACAGCAGCATCGCGCGCGGGCCGATTTCCGCCGCGCGTGCGCGGTTCGCCGACGGCGTGAACAGCGCGGCCAGCGACCCCACGCGATGCGCGGCCACCTGCACGCTGCTGCCGAGCGGCTGCCCGATGCCCCACAGAAACCGCCCGCCGCCCAGCCGACGCTCCCACTCCTTGCGGAGCACGACAGTCGACAGATCCTCGCCGAACTCGGCGCCGATCCTGGTCCAGCAAAACGTGGGGGGCAGGTGTTTCAGTGTCATCAACTCTCTCGGTACTGCGGCCCGATCTTGCGACAGGGCATTTCAATAAGCGCTACTGTATAGTTATAATGCATGACATGGAAGCCCTGGATCACAATTTTTCGGTTCATGCCTTGCTCGACAGGCTGCGGGCAGATCCACGCTCGTCCAGTGAAATAGCCAGGCTTTGCGGGGTCAGCCAGCCTACCGTGTCACGCCTTCGGTTGTCCGACGGGCAGCGTCTGCGGCGCAGCGAGCCATTCATTAAGCTATGCAGTTTCTACGGCATGGAAGCGCCTTCGTCGGGCATGCGCACCGGCAATTACGACGAGCGGCTGCGCGATGCGATCGTGGAGGCGTGGGATGGCTCGGACGAACACGGCCGGGCGTTGATGGTCGTGATCCAGGGCTTGAAA
>NZ_BAAILN010000109.1:48773-52793 GCF_054589155.1 Burkholderia sp. 3C | reverse complement strand
GGCAGCGGCCGGCGCGCGATGCGCGGCCTTGAAATGCACAACGCGCCCGGGGTGGTCGACCCGGGCGCGTTGTCGTTATGGCGGAAGAAGAAAGAAGCGCAGCGGCCAGCGGTGCGTCAGTGCGAGATCTGCTCCAGCGCGATGCCCTTGGTGCGCGGCCCCATCAGCCCGATCGACACCATCACGATCAGCATCGCGGCCGAGATGAACGCGAACACGCCGGCCGTGCCGAAGCCGTTCAGCACCGAGGCGATCACGAACGACGTGAAGATCGCCGAGAAGCGGCTCCACGAATAGACGAAGCCCACCGCCCGCGCGCGGATCGCCGTGGGGAACAGCTCGGCCTGATACGCGTGGAAGCTGTACGACATGATGTTGTTGGCGAGCGTGAGGCCGATGCCGAGCACCACCAGCGTGCCGGCCGTGCCGCTCTGGCTGAACAGCAGCCCGCACACGATCGCCGCGCCCGCCATCGCCACGATCACGTGCTTGCGCTCGAAGCGGTCGCCGATCAGCAGCCCCAGCAGCGGGCCGAGCGGCGCGGCCAGCGCGATCACGCTCGAATACATGAGGCTGGTGGTGACGGTAATGCCCTGCTTGATCAGCAGCGTCGGCACCCAGTTCGCGAAACCGTAGAAGCCCACCGTCTGGAACACGTTGAAGATCGTCATCATGACGGTGCGGCGGCTGTACGGCGCCACCCACATGTCGGCGAAGCGGCCGCGCGCGATCACCGGCTCGGCCGGCCCCGGCGGCGGCAGCGGGCGGCCGTATTCGGCCTCGACCTTCGCCTCCAGCGCGCGCATCACCTGGTCGGCCTCGGCCAGCCGCCCCTGCTGCGCGAGCCAGCGCGGGCTTTCGGGCAGCGCGCGGCGAATCCACCAGACGAAGATCGCGCCGTGCGCGCCGATCAGCACCACCCAGCGCCAGCCGTCCAGGCCGAACGGCGCATTCGGCACCAGCAGATAGGCGAGGAACGCCACCACCGGCACCGCGCAGAAGCCCACCGCCTGCTCGCAGGCGAACGCGCGCCCGCGAATCTCCTTCGGCACCAGCTCGGAGATATACGTGCCGATCGTCACCATCTCCACGCCGAGCCCGAGGCCCACCACGAAGCGCCAGAAGTTCAGGCCGCCGGCCGTGTCCTGGAACGCCATCACCACGTTGGCGGCCGTGTACCACAGCAGCGACCACGTGAACACGGCGCGGCGGCCGTAGCGGTCGGCCAAAAAGCCGCAAGCAATCGTGCCGATGAACAGCCCCGCGAACAGCGCGGCGATGAAGCTCGCCACGCCGGTGGTGCCGAACAGGCCGTGCGTGTTCGACGACAGGATGCCGCTCCTGACGAGGCCCGGCGCGACATACCCGCTGTAGAGCAGGTCGTACAGCTCGAAGAAGAAGCCGAGGCTCAGCAGCACCACGAGCTTCCAGACGGTGCGCGTGGGCGGCAGGCGGTCGAGGCGCGCGGCGATCTCGCCGGCGTGGATCACGGTGGCGCCGGCGGGGGCGGAAGAGGAAGCGTGTTCGGTGGAAGCCATGCTGGCGCGTCTCCGGGCAGTTTTAGTTCGTCGCGCATTGTACCGGGGCGAGCCACGCGCGATACCACAACGTTCATGTCGCGCAAATAGGATTAATGCTCATTCGATAACTCATTCCTTTTAAAATCAAAATAACCTGATTAATTTACAAAATTGCAATTTACCAACGGCACCCCCCCTTAGAATGCGCAGGCGCTTGAAAGCGACGCATCCCTTTTCACTCGAAAGCACGGCCACAAACGCATTGCGCCGTCATTCGAATCGCGTCTATTAGCCGCATTTACCTCAATAAATCTAATAATTTCTTTTTCAGGAAATTATTGGCGCGCTCGCCTCTCGGCGATACGCGGCATGCCCGTATTTATCTCGTCCCTCAGGAGACTCCGGTATGAGAATGCCTTTCCGCAAGATCCATTATCTTTTCGCTGTCGCGGCGCTCGCGCTGAGCGCATGCGGCGGTGGCGACGACGACGACACCCCGATCGAAACGCCGTCGCCGCCACCCGTGACTGCCGTCGACAAGTCGGTGAAGCCGGTCGAATTCCCCGATACGGTGGTACCGATCAACTACAAGCTGTGGTTTCGCCCCAATGCCGACCTCTCGCAGTTCGACGGCCGCGCCGATGTCGAGATCGACGTGCTCAAACCCGTCACCGAGATCGTCGTGGCGGCACGCAAGCTGGTCTTCGCCAAGGGCACGGTCACGTTGCAGCCAGGCAACGTGCGTCTGATCACCACGCCGCAGACCGGCGGCGATTTTTATCAGTTGCGCGCGACGAACGGCACGATCCCGAAGGGTCGCTACACGCTGCATATGGAATGGCAAGGCGTCATCAACCAGACGACGCACGGTGATCCGGAGAAGGGCACGAAGGGCGCCTGCGACGACGATCCGCGTCCCAATTGCTCGGCCGCCGAAGGCATGTTCCGCCTCGACTTGATGGGTACTGACGGCAGCACCAGCGGCGCGATTCTGACGCAGCTCGAATCGAACTTCGCGCGCCGCTGGTTCCCGGGCTGGGACGAGCCGGCGTTCCGTCCGACCTACGAGGTGTCCGCCGAAGTGCCGAGCGATTGGCGCGTGGTGTCGAACGCACCGGAAAAGCAGGCGACTGCGCTGTCCGGCGGCTACCAGGCCGTGTCGTTCGAGAAAACCCCGCCGATGCCGTCGTATCTGCTGTTCTTCGGCGGTGGCCGCTTCGATGTGCTGGAAGACGAATTCACCAGCCCGCTGCCCGACGACAAGGGTCTGCACCTGCGCATCTTCACGCCGCCGGGCATGAAGGAACAGGCCAAGCCCGCGATGGAGGCGACCAAGCAGGCGCTCGACTATTTCTATCGCTACACGGGCTACCCGCTGCCGCTGACCAAACTCGACACGGTCGCCGCAAACGACAAGTTCATAGAGGAAAAACAGTTGTGGTTCAGCGGCATGGAAAACTGGGGCGCCATTCTCGAATTCGCCGACACGATCCTGCCGCCGCCGGGCAAGCCGTTCCCCCGCGGAGCAACGAAAGTGATCAACCACGAAATCGCTCACCAGTGGTTCGGCGATCTGGTCACGCTCGACTGGTGGGACGATGTGTGGCTCAACGAAGGGGTGACGTCCTACATGACCACGCGCGCCGACATCGCACTCGATCCGGACCACTTCGGTTGGGAAGAGCAGGTCTGGAGCAAGCCCGACATCATGTACTACGACGTCTCGCCGGTCCCGTTTCCGATGCAACCGAACTTCAACGATTACAGCGCCACCGATTTCGGGCTGGCAACCAAGGCGATCTACGACAAGGCCGAGCAGGTCCTGAAGATGGTCGAAGGCTACATCGGCGACGACGCCATGCAACGCGGCGTGCAACAGTACGTGCGCAATTACGCATTCGGCAACGCCACGCCGCAGCGGCTGTGGGATGCCCTGTCCGATGCAAGCGGCACCGACGTCGGGCAGATCGGCAACAGCTTCGCGCGTCAGACCGGCGTGCCCGTCCTGTCGATCGACACGCGCTGCGACCTCACGGCGAATCAAACCGTGGTCATGCTGTCGCAGGCTCCGCTGCCCAACGTGAATTTTCATCCGGGCGAACGTTGGTCGATCCCGGTGACGCTCGCCTACGGCAACCAGTTGGCCTTGAACGAGCGTCTCGTCCTCAGCGACGCACGCGCCGAAGTGCGGCTCGACGGTTGCGGTGCAGTACTCGCGAATCCCACCGGCCTGGACTATTACGTGACGCAATACAGCAAGAACGCACGCGATATGCTGCAACCGGCACTGGACACCGTGACGCTCGCCCCGGAGGTGTTGGTCAATCTCGAGAATGACCAGGATATGCTGGAGGGTCTTTCGCAACGGGCGATCCGTGCCCGGCAGTCGAGCCGGTTCGCCATGTCGCCGCCTGCGACGCTGGCCGATGAGGTCGCAACCCGGCGCCTGCGGATGCCGGTGATCTCGATGCGCAATGGTCGGCCCATTTCGCGTCCATAA
>NZ_BAAILN010000109.1:43012-48708 GCF_054589155.1 Burkholderia sp. 3C | reverse complement strand
CCACCCTCGCAAATCACCTGCCCATGCCCCGCCCCGCATGAACTTGGTTCATGCGGGGCGGGGCATTTTAGCTGCGGCAAACCCGCCGCGGCGGCCCATCCGGCGCCATCCGGACGCCCCCGGAGCGCATGCTAGAATGCGCCGAACCAGCCGCCCACACCAACACATGACATCAGGTAGCAAGCCCGACGCGCCGGAAGGCGCCGTTCCGCCCGGAGGCAAGCGGCGCGAATCCCGGCGCAAATACGATCCCGAACAAACCCGCCGCAACATCCTCGATGTCGCGACGCAGGAGTTTTCGGCGATGGGCCTGACCGGCGCGCGCGTCGACGCGATCGCCGAGCGCACCAACACCACCAAGCGGATGCTGTACTACTACTTCGGCAGCAAGGAAGGGCTGTACGAGGCGGTGCTGGACAAGGTTTACGGCGACATCCGCGCGCTCGAGGTCGAACTGAACGTCGGCGAGCTGCCGCCCACCGAAGGCATGCGCCGCCTGGTCGAATTCACGTTCGACTATCACGACAAGCATCGCGATTTCGTGCGCCTCGTCTCGATCGAGAACATCCACGGCGCGAAATACATCGAACAACTGACGACCTTCAAGGATCGCAACGTCAGCATCATCAAGACGCTCGAAGCGCTGCTCGCGCGCGGCGCCGAAGCCGGTGCGTTCCGCGCCGACATCGACGCGTTCGACCTGCACCTGATGATCAGCTCGTTCTGCTTCCATCGCGTCTCGAACCGCTACACGTTCGGCGCCGCGTTCGGCCGCGACCCGTCGGCGCCGCGGCTGCGCGTGCGGCACCGCGCGATGATCGTCGACAGCGTGCTGCGCTACATCACCGACTGATTCCCCTCATGCGCGCGCGGCCGTCCGGCCGCGCCGCCTTCCTGTCAGCCGCCGGCCAGCGCCACCCGCGCCTTCGCCTCCGGGCTGCCCTCCGCGAAATACTTCTTCGCCCAGCGCGCATCGGGCTGCAACGCCAGCGTCGGATGCGCCTGCGCGTGCGTGGTGCCGGTGCGCTGCGCCTCGATCGCGAGCGCGCGCGCGCGGTAATGCTCGTAGAGCCGCAGGAATTCGGCCAGATAGGTGCCGGCGATGCGCGCGTCGCGAATCTCCAGCAGATTCTCGTCGTTGTAGTGTTCCGAGTTCGAGCTCATGTTGGCCGAGCCGGTGTAGACGATCGGGTTCTCGCCCTCGGCATCGATCACGATGAACTTGTGGTGGATCACCACCGGCGGGTAGGCCGGCGCGGGCTCGCCCGGGAACAGCCGCAGCTCCGGCTCGAAGCCCTTGGGCACGGTGGCCGGCGAGAAATACTCGGCGTCGATCACGTCGCGGTTGTCGCGGCTGCGATGGTACAGCTCCAGGTTGGCGAGCCGGGATGCATCGAGCGTCTTGCCGTCGTGCTGGTCCGTTTCGGCCGCCTGCGCGCCGCTCGCGCTGATCCGGTTGACCAGGCCGAACATCATCAGCCCCGCGTCGCCGGCCTTGAAGCACGCGTCGCGCAACGGCGCGTCGGTCGGCATGAACAGGCAGAACACCACCGAATGCTTGGCGGCCTCGATCGCCGCGACGATCGTGTCGATCTCGATGCGCGACTTGCCCGGCTCCGGCGAGAACGCCACCCGCACGCTGGCCGAGCCGACCTGTGCCGGCTCGGACCAGCCGCTCGTCAGCTTCGCCGTGTCGGCGATGCTCGGGTTCGCGGCGAGCGCGTGCGCGCGATCGTTGTAGAGGCCGGCCAGGATCGCCGAATCGAACGTATGCAGCACGTTGGCCTGCTCGGTCAGGCCTTCGGTGGTGAAGTTGGCCGAACCGGTCAGCAGGCGCGCCGGATGCGGATCGCTGCCGCCGCCATCGGTGACGATGAACTTGTCGTGCATGATGCGCGTGCGGTCGCGCGGCGCGAGCGTCGCCAGATCCTTCAACGCATCGACGGCCGGCTGGTTCGGCGACGGCAGCAGCGGCTTGCCCTTGCGCTCGGTCACGTGCGCGTCGTACACGATCGCCAGCGCATCGCGACCGTGCGCCCGGCCGAACGCCTCGAACGCCGGGATCGCCCACAGCGTGTCGGTCAGGTGATACACGGCCGAGGCCGCGCGCGTGGCCGGGTCGAGCATCGCGCCGAACACCTGCTGCAAGTCGTTGGCGAGCCAGGTGCGCAAGGCCAGCGCCTGCGCCGCGGTGGGCGTGTCGTGCTCGTCGAGGCCGAGCGCCGCCACCTGACGCGCAAACGCCTGCGAGCTGACCACGGCGCGGTTGAACCAGGTGCCCACGCCATCCACCACGTGATCGGGCAGCGTCAGCGCGCAATGGCCGGCTTCCGCGTCGAGCACCTGCAGCGCGTCGGGCGTGCCGACCACCGGGAACACGTCGTAGCGGAACGCCTGGCCGCGGTCGGGCGGATCGATGCGCGCATCCCACCACATGAATTTCTGGATCGGCGCCTGATCGGTGGGCGCATCGCGCTGCGTGTCGGCCACCGGCCCGTCGAACGTCAGCCGGTTCGGCAGCCAGCTGCTGGCCGCGCGCGTGTGGCCGTCCGCGCTGTGGAAACCCGGCGTGCGGCGGATCGCGAAGCCGAGGAAATCGGCGCGGTTCGCGGCCTGCGGCCAGTCGAAGGCCAGCAGCACCAGGGTGGGGGACAGGTAACTGCGCACGGTGACGGACATCGGCTCGCTCCTCGGCTCGGTGGAACGGCCAGTGTCGCGGGCTTGCTTGCCATCGGCATGACGCAACGATGACGTTTACGTGTCGCTGTCATGAAGTGGGCGAGCCACGTTTATCGCACAGCAAAGGCCAGGCTCAGGCATCGCAAACAACCAATTCGATCCCGCGCGCGGTCAGCGCGCGGCGCACGGCCTTGTCGGGCGAGCGGTCGGTCACGAGGTAGCGGGTGTTCTCGATGCCGTTGATGCGCACCGGCGTGACGCGCCCGAACTTCGAGTGATCGGCCACCACCACGGCGGTGGCGGCCGAGGCCAGCATCCGGCTGCGCACCTCGGCGGCGATCCGCGAATAGTCGGTCAGGTCGCCGTCCTGCGTCACGCCGCCGGCGCCCACGAACGCGAAATCGACGTGGTACTGCGCCAGTTGCTGAATCGTGTCGAGGCCGAACGTGGCGTCCTCGTCGTCGGACAGCTCGCCGCCGAGCAGCGTGACGCGGTTCTCGTTGCGGCGCGCCAGCGCGAAGGCGATCCGCCAGTCGTTGGTGTAGACGGTCAGGCGGTGCCGGTCGTTCAGCGCCAGCGCCACCGCGTGCGTGGTGCTGCCCGAATCGAGCAGCACCGACGCGCCGTCGGGCACGAATTCGGCCGCGCGCCGGCCGATCGCCTGCTTCGCGTCGGTGTGGGCGGCCTGCCGCTCCGACAGGCTCGGCTCGCGGCGGTCGGCGGCCAGCGCGCCGCCGTGGGTGGTCACCACCAGGCCGCGGGTGGCCAGCGCGTTCAGGTCGCGGCGAATCGTCTCCCGCGACACGCCGAGCGTGCGCACGAGTTCGGCGACCGACAGGGCGCCGGAGCGGGAAAGTTCGGACAGGATGTATTGATGACGTTGTTCTGCGAGCATGAAACGGTCCGGAATCGCCCTGGAAACCACGGGGCGGCCTATTGTAGTACGGCTAATTGACAGGATTGTGAGCATGCGAGCGGCAGCGGCCGCGCGCATCGCCGCCCGCGACTGCCCGATCGCGGGCAACGCGCTGCAAAGCAGTGTTGCAACCACGCGCCCAATATCGCGCGCACGCGTTGTTACACTCGCCGCTCGCCGAACCATCCGCTCGTGGAGCCTTGCCATGTCCCAACCCGCCGCCGCCCTCGCCATCCGCTTCCCGGCCGAACGCCTGAACGACGGAGCCGGCGATCCGTACTGGATCGACTTCACGTTCGCCGAGGCGCACCGCCTGCACGCGCAACTGGCCGCGCAGCGCGCCGGGATGCAAACGGCCCGGGCGGCCGACGCCGAGGTTTTCGCGCTCGCCTGAGCACCGAACGCGGGGCGGCCGATGCAGGCAAGCCGCCCCCGCCCCGGTGCAGATTTTGACAAGACGCGCGGCACCCGCGCGCCGATACTGCGCGCTTCCCGTTTTCCGCGCGCCGTCCGTGGCCGCCCTGCCTCATGCCTGCCCTGCTTGCCGCCGCCGCGTTCGTCGCGCTCTGGTCCACCGGTTTCGTGGTCGCCCGCGCGATCCATCCGTACGCCGATCCCAACCTCTACCTGCTGGCCCGCTTCGGCGGCACGGCGCTGCTGTTCGCCGCGATCGCGCTCGTCACGCGGGCGCGCTGGCCGGTGGGCCGCGAATGGGGCCGTCATCTGCTGGCCGGCGCGCTGTTGCAGGGCTTCTATCTGGGCGCCAGCTACTGGGCCGTCGCGCAGGGCCTGCCGGCCGGCGTGATGGCGCTGCTCGGCGCGCTGCAGCCGCTCGCCACCGCCGTGCTGGCCGTGCCGCTGTTCGGCGAGCGCCTGCCCGCGCGCGGCTGGGCCGGCATGGCGCTGGGGCTGGCCGGCGTCGCGCTGGTGCTCGCGCCGAAGCTGGCGGCCCCGGCCGCGGCAGGCGCGGGCACGGGCGCGGGCGTGTCGGCATTCACCGTGCTGGTGGCGGTGCTGTCGATCGGCTCGATCACGGCCGGCTCGCTCTACCAGAAGAGCGCCGTGGCGAAAACCGACCTGCGCACCACCGTCGCCGTGCAGAACTTCGGCGCGGCCGTGGTGGCGGCCGGCTTCGCGCTGGCGCTCGGCGAGACGCGCTGGCTGCCCTCGCCCACACTGTGGGTGTCGCTGGCCTGGGGTGTGGCGATGCTGTCGGGCGGCGCGATCATGCTGCTGGTGTGGCTGTTGCGGCACGGCGGCGCGGCGCGCGCCACCTCGTTGATGTTTCTCGCGCCGCCGCTTGCGGCCTTGCAGGGCTACGCGCTGTTCGGCGAGACGCTCGGCACGCTGCAACTGGCCGGCTTCGCGGTCGCGCTGGCGGGCGTGGCGCTGGCGCGCTGGTCGCGCTGAACGATGCGCGCATGGCCGGCCGCGGGCGGCCCGCGCTGCGCCGGCTGCGCGCGATTGCGCCTATTCCGCTTATGATGCGCGTCTGACCCGATTCCGCTCCGGAGAGCCAACCCATCATGACCCGTCCCGATTACGCCGCGCGCCAACGCGCGATTGCCGCCGAACTGCAAGTCTCGCCGAACTTCGACGCCGCCCAGGAAGCCGAGCGCCGCATCGCCTTCCTCGCCGACTACCTGCGCTCGACGGGCTTCACCACCTACGTGCTCGGGATCAGCGGCGGCGTGGATTCCTCCACGGCCGGCCGCCTGGCGCAACTCGCCGTCGAACGCCTGCGCGCAAGCGGTTACGACGCGCGCTTCGTGGCGATGCGCCTGCCGTACGGCGTGCAGCGCGACGAGGAAGACGCGCAACGCGCTCTGGCCTTCGTGGCCGCCGACGAGAACCTGACGGTGGACGTCAAGCCGGCCGCCGACGGCATGCTGGCCGCCACCACCGCAAGCGGCCTGACGTTCCGCGACGATGCACAACAGGATTTCGTGCACGGCAACATCAAGGCGCGCGAGCGCATGATCGCGCAGTACGCGGTGGCCGGCGCGCGCCGCGGCATCGTGATCGGCACCGACCACGCGGCCGAATCGGTGATGGGCTTCTTCACCAAGTTCGGCGACGGCGGCGCCGACGTGCTGCCGCT
>NZ_BAAILN010000109.1:29895-42920 GCF_054589155.1 Burkholderia sp. 3C | reverse complement strand
GCGTGCGCGAGGTGGCGCGCCACCTCGGCGGCGCGGACGCCCTCGTCATGAAGGTGCCCACCGCCGACCTGGAAGCGCTGCGCCCGCTGCTGCCCGACGAAACCGCCTACGGCGTGACCTACGAGCAGATCGACGATTTCCTCGAAGGCAAGCCGGTGGACGACCACGTGTACGAAACGGTGCTGCGCTTCTACGACGCCTCGCGCCACAAGCGCGCGCTGCCGTACACCCTGCTCGACTGGCCGGGCGCGGCGCGTTGAGCGTGCGGTCGCTTACCGTTTCCCGACAAGGCGCTTCGGCATGCTGATCGATTGGCACGCGGTACTGGCGGTGTTGTCCGTCTATGTGGTGGGCGTGGTGATCCCCGGCCCGAACTTCGTGGCCGTGGCACACAAGGCCGCGTCGTCGACGCGCGCCGCCGCGCTCGCGATGGTGGGCGGCATCGTGTCGGTCAACCTGTTCTGGGCGAGCTGCGCGATTCTCGGCGTCGGCATCGTGTTCACGGCGTTCCCGTGGATCGCGCTGGCCGTGAAGTTCGCGGGCGCGGGCTACCTGATCTGGTTCGGCACGCGGCTCGTGCTGAACGCGAAGGCCGCGCCGGGCATCGATGCCGGGGCCGCCCAGGCGCAGGCCGGCCCGGTCGATCATCGCCGCGCGTTCGTGCAGGGCGTCGCGACCAATATCGCGAACCCGAAATCGATCGCGTTCTTCGCGGCCGTGTTCGCCTCGGCCACGCCCACCCACGTCACCTGGCCCACCTTCGGCGCAATGCTGTCGGTGGTGCTGGTGGTGGCCTCGTCGTGGTACGGCTTCGTGGCGATCGTGCTCTCGCATCCGGGCGTGGCCGCGGCGTACCGGCGCGGCAAGGCCTGGGCGGATCGCATCTGCGGCGGCGTGATCGTCGCGCTCGGCGTGCGCCAGCTCGTACGCTGAACCACCTGCCGGTGCGCCATGCACCGGCAGGGCGAAGAAAAACCCGACGTCAAGCACACCGAAACCTAAATACAACGAAATAACCCGGCCACCCTGCGTCGGTTTCATGAAATCCCTTCACCGTCAGGCGACTGACCGGCTCTTGCATCGAGCGGAACTCTGAGTTTCAGCGTTCCGCCCCGACAGGTTTTTCCCGCTACCTACACTCCGTCATCCGTCGCACAGGCAGCCCGGATACGACCACCTCTCAGGAAGGGATAAAACATGAAGACCACACCGATCCAACGCACGCTCCTCGGCATCGCCGCAGCCGTGACCTCGCTGTTCGCGGTCGCCGCGCACGCACAATCGAGCGTCACGCTGTACGGCCTGATCGACGAAGGCCTGAACTACACGAGCAACGCCGGCGGCCACTCGGCCTACCAGTTGTCGAGCGGCGACACCGCCGGCAGCCGCTGGGGCCTGAAGGGCAACGAGGATCTGGGCGGCGGCAACCATGCGGTGTTCGTGCTCGAGAACGGCTTCAACATCAACAACGGCAAGCTCGGCCAGGACAGCAGCGAATTCGGCCGCCAGGCTTACGTCGGCCTGTCGTCGGATCACTACGGTACGGTCACGCTGGGCCGCCAGTACGACATCACGGTCGACCCGCTCAGCTACACCGCGCTGACGGCGGCCGGCAACTGGGGCGGCGACATCGGCACCGTGCCGTTCGACAACAACAACGAGGATTGGGATTTCCGCGTCAACAACTCCGTCAAGTACGTCAGCCCGACCTGGAACGGCCTGACGTTCGAGGCGATGTACGGCTTCAGCAACAGCACGGGCTTCTCGAACAACCGCCTGTGGGGCGCGACGGTCAACTACCAGAACGGCGGCCTGACGGCGGCGGCCTCGTACCTGCGCATGAACAACCAGGGGTCGACCACCAGCGGCGCGATCACCTCGGGCGACCTGTTCAACGGCGCGTCGCAACAGACGATGGGCGCGGCCGTGTCGTACCGCTTCACCAAGGTTCAGGTGGCGGCGGCCTACTCGCACGTGGACGTCTACTCGCCGACCAGCAACGTCTGGCTGGCCAACAGCACGCCGTCGAACGGCGCGGCCTGGAACGCGTGGAAGTTCGACAACATCGAACTGAATTCGCAGTACTACTTCACGTCGGCGTTCTGGCTCGGCACCTCGTACACGTTCACGATGGCGCACCTGCACTCGCAAGCCGGCAGCTACACGCCGAAGTACCACCAGCTCGCGATGATGCTCGACTACGACCTCAGCAAGCGCACCTCGCTGTACGTCCAGGCGGCCTATCAGCACGCCGTCAGCGCGCACACCGGCACCTCGTTCGACAACGCGCAGATCATCGACGCGTCGGCCGGCTCGTCGTCGGGCATCAACCAGACCGTCGTGCGCCTGGGCATGATGCACCGCTTCTAAGCAGCACCACGCAGCATCGCGCCCCGGCGAACCGTCGGGCGCGCGAATGCGACAAAGCCCGGCCGAACCCCGGCCGGGCTTTGTCGTTTACCGCTTCAAGCAGCGCGATGCCGAATCAGCCGCCGCGCTTCTTCGCCTGCAACGCGCGAATCCGCATCACCGCGCCGGAATCGGCCACCGTGTGGTCGTACATGGCCGACAGATCGCGCTTGAGCGCCGTGCGCGAGCCGCCGTCGAGATACACCATGTGCCCCGACGGATAGAAGCGCGCCGACAGGTTCTTGCGCACGTCGGCGTTCTCCAGCGGCATCTGCTGCAAATCGAGCACCGTCTGGTAGAACGGCGTGACGAAATCGTAGAAGCCGTTCGCCGACAGCACCTTCAGGTCGGTGTTCAGCGCCATCACGGCGGCCAGGTCGCCGGCCGTGTAGAGCACCACGTTGCCCTTCGCGTCCACGCCCACCTCCGCGCCGGTCGGGTCCTTGTGCTTGAAATCCCAGTTCGCGAACGCCTGATCGTTGAGGTCGGTGAACGCCGAATTCGACGTGTATTTCAGTTGCTCGTTCAGGTAGGCGTTCCACATCGCCGTGTACACGCCGGTCACGGCGGTCATGGTGGGATCGTTGCCGCCCGAGTTCGGATCGATGTTGCCCGCGATACCCGACGAGATCGCAGTCACGCGCCCGTCGTACGAGCCGAGCGAGAGCCCGCGCGCGCGCAGCAAGGTCGTGAGGAATACCGAATTTCCGCGTGCGTCGTAGCTGGCCACGTCGAGGCTCCACGACAGCAGCGTGGCGGTATCGATGCCGGTGTAGTCGGCCAGTTTCTGCACCACGGCCGCGTCTGTCTGCGGGAACTTGCGCAGCGCGTCGAGGTAATCGGTGCGCGCGAACTGCGCCACCTCTTCCGTGAACTTGCCGAGATCGGTGGGCGTGGGCGAGACGCCGAGCTGCTTGTGATACCAGGCGTCGGCCGAGGCGGTAGGCAAGGCGCCCACCGGGTTGCCGGCCTGCTGGTAGTCGAGAATCGACGATTGCAGCGTGATGCCGTTCAGGTCCACGCCATCCTCGTGCAGCTTGTAGGCCAGCACGCAGGTGCGCGCCGTGCCATACGACTCGCCGTACAGGTATTTCGGCGAATTCCAGCGGTTGTTCTTGGTCAGGTAGCGCTTGATGAACTGCTTCAGCGAATCGGCATCCTCGTCGACACCCCAGAAATTGCGGTTCTTGTACGGCGCCACGGCGGCCGAATAGCCGGTGCCCACCGGGTTCACGAACACCAGGTCGCTTCTGTCGAGCAGGCTGTCGGGATTGTCTTCCATCTGATACGGCGCGGGCGGCGTGAAGCTCGGCATCGCGGTGCGGATGCGGCGCGGCGCGAACGAGCCGAGCAGCACGAACACCGACGACGAGCCCGGCCCGCCGTTGTAGAAGAACGTGACGGGGCGCGTTTCCTCCTTCTGGCTGTCTTGCGTGAACGCCACGTAGAACAGCTTCGCGTTCGGCTGCGAGCTGCTCGGATCGACCGTGACGAGATGCCCGGCCGTGGCCGTATAGGCGATCCGCTTGCCATCGAGCGTGAGCGTGTGATGGGTGACCGCCGCGCCTTCACCGATGTCGGTCACCGAATCGTCCGGGCCGTTGCCGTAGGCCACCGGATCGAAGAACGGCTCGTCGCGGCCGCGCGCCAGCGCTACCGGATCGACGCTCGGCGGCACGCCGTGCGAGTTGTGGCCGCCATGCTGCAGCGGGAATGTGCCGCCGCTGGACGAAGTTCCTGATTGCTTGCTCATCGTGCCGCTCCTTCTGGTTTTATCGAACGTGCTTGAATGAACCGCCGACTGCCGAGGCGCGCATGCCGCCGCACCATGGTGGCCACCACGGCGCGGCCGGCCGGCGTCTCCGATGCCAGCCGGCCCGCGCGCATCGCTTTGCTTCGCAGCACAAACTACTTCTGGCTGCCCGCACCGCCCAGCGCCGCCGCGACCTTGACGCCGTCGGGGCTGCCGAGCCCCGTGCAGGCATCCCAGCCCGCCGCGGCCGAGAACGCGCCGTTGTTGCCCTGCGTGATGTCATGCAGCGCCGACGCCTGCGCGTAGAGCTTCGGATTGACCCAGCCGGCCGGGCTGCCGGCCGCCGCGTTGATGCGCGCGATCAGCGCGGCCCACAGCGGCGCGACGGCGCTGGTGCCGCCGAGCACGGCCGTGGTGCCGGCGATCAGCACCTCGTAGCCGGTGGTGGGCGACGCGTCGCCGGCCACGTCGGGCACGCCGCGCTTGGTGAGCGGCGTGCTGCCGCCGCCCGTCTGCTTCGCCGAGAGGCCTTTCTGCCAGGGCGGCGCATCGAACACGGCGCTGATGCCGCCGCCGCCCGCGCCGCCGCTGGCCGCCTCGTCGTTCCACACCACCTCGCGGCGGATGCCCTGCCCGGCCTGCGCATCGAGCGTGGTGCCGCCGCAGGCCAGCACGTAGGGGCTGGCGGCCGGAAAATCGACATGGTTCTGGCCGTCCTGCAGGCCGTCGCCCGAGCCGCTGTCGCCCGACGCCGCGCACACCGTCACGCCGAGCGAGGCCGCCGCCTTCAGCACGTTGTTGAACGCCTGCATCGATTGCTGCGTCCACGACGCTTCCGGGCCACCCCAACTGATCGACACCACCGACGGCTGGTTCTTCGTATCGTGGATCGCCTGATTCACCGCCTGGATGAAGCCCGAATCGCTGTTCGGCGAGAAATAGACGGCGATCGTCGCACCCGGCGCGATCGCGCCGGCCACCTCGATATCGAGCGCCACCTCGCCGTCCGGGCCGTTCGGGTCGCCGGTGGGCGCATTGCGGGCGCCGGCCACGTTCACATCGACCAGCTTGGGATGCGCCACGCCCAGTTGGTCGAAATACGGCGTGATGTCGGCCGCGCGATAGCCACCGCCCAGTTCGATCAGCGCGATGCATTGGCCCGCACCGTCGCCTTCGGGGAAGTTGTAGATCGAGGCCAGTTGCAGCGGCGTGTACGAGGTGCTGGCGCCGGTGCGCGCCGGCTTGAATGGCGGCCGGAAGCGGAAATGCGGATGCGCCTGCGGGCGCGTATCGAGGCCGAGCACGGCCGTGACGGCGTCGTGCAGCTCGTTCGGCAGCGCGATATCGCCGGTGCGCGCGCGGAACGTGCCGACCGCATGATGTTCGTACTGCTGAAGCTTGACGCTGAACGCGTTCTCGAACTGCGCGATGGTGCCGGCCAGTTCCACCACGCTCTGCACCGGATCGACGCGCTCGACCGTCAGTTGATGTTGTTTCGCGAAGGCTTCGGTGTGCTCGATATCGTCGGCGCGGGCCGCGAAGCGCTTGGCGAAATCGTCGCGCGACACCGGTTTGGCCGCCGCATCGCCGCTCGCGAGCTTGTCGACGAGCGTATCGAGCGCCGCCTGCCCCTCGCGCCGCAGCATGATCGTGACGTGAATCCGCTCCGCGGGATCGCACGCGCCGACGCATTTTGATTCGGTGACGACTTTCGGCTCGTTGCCGGCATGAAGATGCCTTGCCATGTTGTGACCCTCCAAGGTTCCGTGTTGCACGGTCTACGGAAAATCCGACCTGACCTGCCGCCTGCGGTTCCGGCAGGTTGCCGGCGTCCTCTCAGTGACGCCGGATTGATCGATCAGAATAAGAACGGCCAGTCGAGTGTAAATCAGCGGCGGCATTTTCGTACGCGCGCATTCGCGCTTTAAGCCCTTGCCGGAAGCAACAAATGCAACAAACCGTTGCCATTCAAATTGGCCGCCAGGCGTTATTGCAACGGCCATTCGCATGCGGCGCTCGATTCGGAAAATCGATTCGTTGCACACATCGGGCCATTAAATTTTTCCAGCTTTTTCGCTTGCGATTTTGCGTTTTTTTTTGGAAATTTCCGCACACCAGAAATGAATGGAGATTGAAAGAATTACGTATCGTGCACGCTGCATCAACCGATCGGATGCGACCGAATCGGCCTCGCCTGCGACCAATTGGCGCATTTATAGAAACGTTTTCAACGATAGTTCCGATTTTCGTAATACGTTAAAATTTCGTGAAAATTTACTTTCATCTTTCGTCGAAGGCCGTCATAAAATGTGTCAGTTATGTGACGGATATCTGAATGTCATGCGCTGCACTGCGTGCGAACAGTTGAACCAAGCCGGCCCATATGGAGACGCCCATTCCGCACTATTGCGCGATGGTCCATTGAAAAAGTTGCGCCCGATGTTCAAGGCGCCTGTCCGCATTGCGCGTTATCGCTGCACCGAATGCGGCACCTGGTGGCTGCATGAAACCAACCCGCGCAGCCAGGTCGACAGCGGCTGGACCTTGATCGGCAAGGAAAAGAGCCTGCTCGCGCCGCAATGCGAGTAACGGCCCGGCCGGCTGCGTTATCGTTCCGGTTCCCGCCACTTGCCGCGTGCCAGCGCGCTACTCCCCGCCTTCCCCAACCGCCATGTCCTTCCACCTGAGTTTCGACGACGGCCCCGGCCCGTCGACGCCGCCGCTGCTCGACGTGCTGCGCGCCGCCGCATGCCGGGCCAGTTTCTTCGTGCTCGGCCGGCATCTCGAAGGCGCGCTCGACGTGGCCGCGCGCATCGTGCGCGAAGGCCACCGGCTCGGCAATCACACCTACACGCATGCGCGCGCGGGCGAATTGAGCGATGCTGCCCTGAGCGGCGAGATCGAGGCCACCGATGCGCTGATCCGCGAAGCCCATCGGCTGGCCCGCGTGCCCGCGCCCGATGTCGTTCCGTTTCGTTTGCCTTATGGTTGGCAGCCCGAAGATTGCCGCGCCGGCGTGCTCGCCCGCCTGCAACGCGAACACACGGGCTGGACCGCGATCCTCGACGACTGGCAGCGGCCGCCCCCCGCGCCGCAGGCGCTGTGCGACGCGATGCACGCGCATCTGGCCGCGCGCGCCGCGCTGGGGCAGGACGCGCTGTTCTGCCTGCACGACGGCTCGCGGCATGGCGAGCCGCGCCCCAATACGGTCGAGGCTGTGCGCTTGTTTCTGATGTCGGCCTGATGTCAGCCTGATGTCGGCCTAATCCGCCATCAACTGCCGCCAGCCGCCGAGAAACCCCATCCCTGCGCCGGGCATCCACAAGCCGCGCTGCGCCGCTTCGAGATGGATCAGCGTCTGGTCCGCGCAGAACAACAACGTCAGCGCCTCGCGCCGCGCATCGATCCAGCCCGGCGCGGCATCAGCCCGCGCCGCCGCGTAGGACTGCAACCCGGCAGCCCAAGTCGGCGCATCGAACACGAAGCAATCGTCGCGTTGCGCATCGCGCGACAGCGCGAACAACGCGAACGCCGCTTCGAGCCAGTGCGCACCCTGCCCCACGTCGTCGAAATCGAGCACGCCGCTCACGGCATTCCCCGCATAGAGCAGGTTGCCGGCGTGATAGTCGCCGTGCAGCCAGTGCGCCGGGCCGGTCAACCAGCCCGTTGCGGTCGCGAGATGCGCACCGATGCTCCGGATCAATTCGTTGTACTCGCTATCGAGTTCACCCGGCAGGCGCGGCTTCGCGCGCGCCGCCACGCGCGCATGGCGCGCGGCCAGCCAGCCGAGCGGCGTGGCGCCGGGCGCCGGCAGCGTGGCCATCGCCGCATGCAGGCGCGCCAGCGTGCGCATCGCGTCGAGCGTGCCGGCCAATGCGTCGGCGGGCAGGCCCGGCACGCCGTCGATCGCCTCGAACAGATGGAGCCAGCGGCCATCGGGCAAATGCGCGCCGGGCTGTCCATCGACGGTCGGGATCAACACCGGCAGCGCCGGCAGGCCGGGCACGGCGCGCACATGATCGAGCATCGCCGCCTCGCGCCGCACCTGATCGAGCGGCTTGCCGGCCCACGACACGCGCAGCACTCGCCCGCCCGCCTCGCATTCCAGCCGAAACGTTTTGTTAGTATGGCCCGACGGCAACGCCGCCAGGCGCACCGGCCCGGTATGCCAATACCGTTGAAGCAAGGGTTCGAGCGTTTCCACGTCACTCCTGAGCATTGCATTGACCATGTCCGACCGTATCTCGGCCCGCATGCGGGACCTCAATATCGCGTGGCTGACGCGCGCCGCCGAATTCAATCATCTGTTCCAGACGCGCTGGCTCGGCGAGCGCTTCTTCCATCTGCCCGGCGACATGCTCGCGATCCAGGAGCTGGTGTGGCGCGAGCGCCCCGACCGCATCGTGCAGACCGGCATCGCGGCCGGCGGCGGCGTGGTGTTCTCGGCGTCGATGCTCGAACTGACGGGCGGCGACGGCCGCGTGATCGCCATCGAGCCGCGCCTGCGCGACGACGTGCGCGCGCAATTGCAGGCCAACCGGCTCGCCCATCGCATGACGCTGATCGAAGGCGATTCGTGCGCGGACGACACGCTGGCCGCCGTGCGCGCACACGTTCCCGACGGCGCTCGCGTGATGGTGATCCTCGATCTCACGCATACGCACGCACACGTACTGCGCGAACTTGAACGCTATGCGCCGCTCGTCACGCCGGGCAGCTACGTCATCGTGATGGACACCATCATGGAATACCTGCCCGCCACGATGTTCGACGGCAAGCCCTATGGCCGCGGCAACAATCCCGCCACGGCCGCGCGCGCCTTCCTCGATGCCGACCCGCGCTTCGAGGCCGATCTCGACATCGAGGACCGCGTGATCATGACGCTGTCGCCCGGCGGTTTCCTGCGGCGAGTGCGCTGATCCGGCGCGCGGCCTCGGCCGAGCCGTCGCGCGCGTAGCTCTCGCGAATCCGCGCCACGCGCTCGCGCACGCCGCCCGGTTGCAGCAGTCGTTCGATCGCCGCGCGCAATTCCTCTACGCTGGCGCGTTCCAGATCGATCCGGCAACCCGCGCCGGCCTGCTCGACGAAATGCGCCGAATGGAACTGGTCGTTGCAGAACGGCGAGAGCAGCATCGGCACGCCGCTGGCCAGCGCCTCCATCACCGAATTCGCGCCGCCGTGGCTGATGAACACGTGCGTGCGCCGCAGCAGCGCCAGTTGCGGCGCGTAGCGCACGGCGATGACGTCGACCTCGCCCGCCGGCGCGCCAAGCTTCTGCCCCGGCCGCCAGTCGGAATCGATCAGTTCTCCGATCGACAGCACCAGTTGCGCCGGCGTCGCGCGCACCGCCTCGACGACCTTGTCGAACAGATCGGGGTGGTAATAGAGCTGGCTGCCGAGCGACATGTAGACGAGCGGGCGCGCCGGATCGAGCCGCTCCCACGGGAACGCCGTCTCGTCGCCGCGCGGGCCGGACGGCATCGCCGGGCCGACCAGTTCCACTCCGGGCGGCGGCGCGCCCACCAGCGCCTCGGTCGTGAAGGCCAGCGTCAGGTGCGGCGAGAGGATGTCGCAGCCGCGAAAGCGCGCGGTCAGCCCGTAACGCGCGAACAGGGCCTCTCGTTCGGGCGCAAGCCAGCGCACGGTGCGCAACAATTCGGAATCCAGATCGTCGGGCAGCACCGGGTTCAGCGAATTCGACATCGCCACCCACGGCAGCCCTTCGAGTTCCGCCGCGATCGCCGCCGCGTACAGCAGCGGATCGATCACCACCACCTCGGGCCGCCAGTCGCGCAGCACGGCGCGAATGCCGTCCACCTGTTCGGGCGCGAGATCGATCAGCAGCGTGCGAATCCAGTGGCGCAGCCAGCCGGCGTCGCGGATCTGCTCGGCGAAGCTCGCGCCGCGCGACAGGTCGTGACGCTCGGGAATCTCGCGCGGCCCGAGAAACGCGAAGCCGCCCGCGCCCGCCAGTTGCGCGCCGATATCGACGGGCGCGTAGAACGCCACCTCGAAGCCCGCGTCGCGCAAGTGCTGCGCGGGGCCGATGCAAGGATTGAGGTGCCCCTTCTCGGGCACCACGCAGAACAGGATGCGTGTCATGAGCGGTTCAGGTCGAACGATGCGACAAGGCATCGAGATGATCGAGGATCAGCGTGAGCGTGGTCCACAGCACGCGCTCGGTATCGGCAGCCAGCGCGGGCGCGGGCAGGCCGAGCGAGGCGGCCAGCGCTTGCGTGCGGGTGAGGTCGAGCCAAGCCGACAGGTCCATTACCGGCGCGAGACGGCCGCGCTTCGGGCCTTTCACCAGGCGCGCCGGCAGCGCCAAGCGGCCGCCCAGTTCGCGCAGGCACTGCTTGTCGGGGTCCGGCTCGAAGCTGGTCAGGTGCGCGACCACCGCGTCGTCGACGAACGGCGGCGCCAACGCCACGCCCGCCGCATCGAACAGCGCGTGGCACAGCGGTAGATAGTTCGCCGAACGATCGCGCCGCAGCACCTGATCGGCGCCGTCGCCGGTGATCGCCAGCTCGATGCCGTCGCCTGCCATCGCCTCGGCCAGCAGCAGCTTGGCGACCGGATGCAGGTTGAACATCGGCTCCTCCACCGCCTGCGTGGTGCGCGGCAACGCGGCCACGAAATCGGCCTCGCTCACGCGCACGATCTTCACGTCGGCCTGCATCTGCGCGGCCAGTTCGAGCGCGGCATCGAGTTCGCAGTAATCGGGCATGTCGGTGGCGAGGATGTAGGACCTCACCTGCCGGTGCGCGCCCAACTCGCGCAGCAAGGCCAGCAGCAGCGCCGAATCGAGCCCGCCGCTCAGCGCCAGCGCGACGCGCTTGCCGCTGTCGAGCGCGCGTTGCAGCGAGGCGCGCAGCACCGCGTCGAGGTTCGCGGGCCGGGCCGGCTCGCTCGCGGGCTGCACCGCCAGCCCCTGTGGCGTGCGCAACAGCGCATGGCCCGGCGGCACGGCCAGCACGTCGCGCAACACGGTGCGGCCGGCCAGGCGCGCGCCGCTCAGGTAACCGGCGATGGCCGCCGCGTCGGGCGCGCCGGCTGTGGGTTGGCCGGCTGCGGGTTGCCCGGCTGCGGGTTGCCCGGCTGCGGGTTGCCCGGCTGCGGGTTGCCCGGCATGCGCGGCAGCCTGCAACGTGGCGCGGATCGTGCCGGCCGACGCGCCGCTGCGCGGGTGGTAATGCAGGCGCTGGAAGCCGAATGCGTCACGCGTGCCGACGATCATGGGTAGCGAGCCTTCAAGGTGTCCACTTCGATGCGTTTCAGGATGCGATGCGGCGCGACCGGCGCGCTGCCGCCCTGGCAATGCAGGCAGGCTTCGAGCGGCGCTTCGCGCTGCAGGTAGGCCAGCAGCGCGTCGAGCATGCCGGGGCCGTCGCGCAGCGGCAGGCCGTCGGCCTGGAAATCCTTGGTACCCCGATAGAGCGTATGAAAATGCGCGGGCCGCGTGCAGGTGTAGAACATGCCGTCGCGAATCATATGGCAGCGCTCGCGAATCCAGCAATCGCGATACACGCGCTGCGCCTCGTCGCGATCGGTGGACGGCTGCGCGCGGTCCATGGTCGTGAACACGTCCTGCACCTTCCAGTTCAGGCGCACCGCGAAACGCGCGGCCTGCGCCTCGACATGCTCGACCAGCGCGGCGGGCAACGCAGGCTTCGGGTAGCGCGAGATCGTCAGCGCATCCACCGCCTGCCAGAACGCGTCGCTCATCTCGCCGAGCTTCAGGCCGTTGGTGGTGACGGAGATGAGCGGCGCGATGCCGGTGTCGCGCACGCGCCCGACGATCTCGACGATCTCCGGATGCAGCAGCGGCTCGCCGCCGACCAGCTTGAACACGCGCGGGTTCAGCACCTTGCCGGCGATCCGCAGGTCCTGCTCGACCGACGCCGGGCTGACATGCCACTCGGGCAGCAGCGGCGACAGCGAACAGCATTGCGCGCAGGTCAGGTTGCAGTGATCGACGATATGCGCTTCGAGCGAGCGCGTCTGCACGCGGCCGCCCTCGACGCGGTAATGGCGCTCCATCGGCGGCGGAAACACATGCTTGCGCTCCCCCGCCGGGGCGGCCGGGTTCGGATCGGTAGTCATATCAGCGCCCTGCTTGCGCACAACGGGAAAAGAAATCGACGAGCGCGCCGCGCGCATCCACCATCGCGCCGGCCATCGTCACGGCGCCGGCCAGATGCGCGGCGAAGCGCGCCGGCTCGTCGAGCCAGCCCTGCACCACCCAGAGCTTGATCGCATGTTGCAGGCACGCGGCGTCGACGGCCCACGCGAAGCGCTCGGCCGCCACCGGCCGCACGCGCAAATAGGCCAGCACGAACGCCTCGGCCAGCGCCGGCGCTTCCAGCGGCAAATGATTCAGACACCGAACCAGTTCGTATTCGCGCGGCGCGCCGATCGCCGCCTCCCAGTCGAGGATCACGGGCGGCAGCGCGGGCGTGAACAGATAGTTGAACTGGTTGTAGTCGTTGTGGATCGGGTGCTGCGGATCGTCGGCGGGAAACGCCGCGAGGCTGCCCGGATGGTAGCGGTCGAGCAGGCGGCGCGCGAGGTCGGCGTAGCGGTACAGCGGTTCGGCATCGGCACGATGGCGGGCCTGGTCGCAGGCATTGTGCAGGCTGCGGCGCACCGCCTCGGCGTCGATCGCTTCGAGCCGCGTGCGGATCGTGTCCGCCGCCGGTAGCCGCAGCCCGTCGAGTTGCCCGTGCAGCGCCGCCAGGCTTGCGCCGAGCGCCGTCCATTCGGCCGGCGTGAACGTGTCGTAGGTACGAAACCGGCCGTCTTGCCAATGCGTCAGCATCGCGTGCGTGCCGCCGTCCGACCAGAGCGGCGCGCCGCTCGACGT
>NZ_BAAILN010000109.1:22854-29763 GCF_054589155.1 Burkholderia sp. 3C | reverse complement strand
GCCGCTTCTTTCTCGGCGCGCGCGCGATGCGCCGCCGCGTAGCACTTGACGGCGAAGCCGCCGCCCTCGCCCGGCAGGTGCCACACGCGCTCGCCGACGCGGCGCGGCGGCTCGCCCGGGCCAAGCGCATAGGCCGCGCGGATCGCGTCGAAGGAGGCGGCGGGCGGCGACATTTAGATACGCTCGGCCGGACCGTGGCGATACGGATGGCCGGTCAGGAACGTGTTGTTGCCCACGTAGCGCAGCTTGTACATCGCGGGGCGGAACAGCACCGACGGATCGTTGTTGGCGATGCCGAGCAGCGGATACAGGTCGTGCCGCACGAAGAACGCGTTGTTGCCCATGTCGTCGCAGCACACGAGTTCGTAGCCCTTGTCGCGGGCCAGATGGCACAGCGATTCGAGGCTCGCGCCGTAGTAGGTCGAGCTGTCCCATTCGTGATCGGGGTTGAAGCACATGACCCAGCGTTCGGGCGGCGCGTAGTACGGGTTGTATTCGATCGCGACGATGCGCGGCCGAAACGCCTGCAGGCCGCGCCAGATCCAGTAGTCGTTGCCGTCGATGTCGATCGACAGCAGGTCGAAATCGGCAGGGATGCCCGCGTCGGCCAGCAGGCCGTCCACCGTGTCGGGCTGCACGCGGTCGTGGCGAAGCCGAACATGGCGCACGCCGGCGTAGTGCTCGGCGAGCTTGCCGAAGCGATACGCGCTGCCTTCCACCAGCAGCCCCGACCAGCCCTGCTCGCGCAGCAGCAGCGCGGTGTTGCTGTTGCGCAGGCCGTCGCTCGCGCCGATATCGACGCACACGCGATGCACCGGCGCGATGCGCTCCATCAGCCGCGCCAGGATGCTTTCCTCGGTGCCCTGCGCGTACAGGCTCCGGGCCAGGCCGGACAGGTCGAGCGGAAGGGGACGGTCCTGCATGGAGAGGGCGGCTCCGGATCGGGATGGGGCGGGCGTTCGTTGGGTAATTTACCTGAAGTTATTTGTCGGGGGAAATCGGGTGGCCCCGACGCCGCCCGCCGCCCTGCCCGCTCAACTGCCGCTGGCGTAACCCCCATCCACCGGCAGCGTCACCCCGGTCACGAACGCCGCGGCCGGCGACGCGAGGAACAGCGTCGCGCCGACCAGGTCCTCCGCCTCGCCCCAGCGCTTGAGCGCGCTGCGCGCGGCGATCTTCGGCGCGGCGGTGGGCGATTCCCACAACGGCCGCGTCATGTCGGTGCGGTGGTAGCCCGGCGCGATCGCGTTGACGCGCACGCCCGTCACGCCGAACGCATGGGCCAGCGAACGCGTCAGGCCGAGGATGCCGGTCTTGCTCGCGCAATAGGCCGGCACTTCGGCGTCGGCCAGATAACTGAGCATCGAGGCGATGTTGATGATGCAGCCCTTGGTCCGCTCCAGATGCGCACGCGCCGCCATCGACAAGCGCATCGCGGCGGTCAGGTTCACGTCGAGCACCTCGCGGAACACATCGTCTCGGTACTCGTCGAACGGCCGCGCCACGCCGGCCGCGTTGACCAGCACGTCGAGCGTCTCAAGGCCGGCCGCGAAGCGCTCGATCGCCTCGCCGTCACGCACGTCGAGCGCCGCGAAACGGATGCCGGCCAGCGAACGGTCGGCCTGCAACGCGTCGAGCTTGGCCGCCGAACTGCCGGTGGCGATTACCTGCGCGCCAAGCCCGGCGAAGCCTTCGGCGATGGCCAGCCCGATGCCGCTGGTCGCGCCCGACACCAGCACGGTGCGGCCCGCGAACAGTTGCGGATGAAAGGTCGGCGTGGAGTGTGTTTCGATCGGGTTCATGCGGCTCTCGGCAGTTGAAGGTCGGCTTCCAGGCGCGCGCCGTAACGGTCCATGCTTTTCAGCGCGGAGACGAGCATCGTGGAATCGACCGGATAAGGTTCGTTGTGGATGATTTCGCCGCTGCGGCAGGCGCGGGCGGCGGCAATGCCGAGCGCCGTGTCGTCGGCCGCATCGACGTTGATCTGCGCGAGGCGCGTGGGCAGCCCCACGGCGCGGCAGAACGCGAACACGCGGCGCCGCTCGTCGTCGGGCACGGCGGACAGGAACAGCGAGGCCAGCACGCCCACCGCCACCTTCTCGCCATGCAGCAGGCCGTGCGACGACGGCAGGTCGGCCAGCCCGTGATGGATCGCGTGCGCGGCCGCCACGCCGCCCGATTCGAAGCCGATGCCGGACAGCAGCACGGTGGCTTCGAGCGTCGCGTCGAAATCGGGCGTGACGAGTTGCGCGCGGCAATCCTGCACCGCCTGCACGGCGTGCGCGAACAGCATGTCGCGACACAAGCGGGCGGCCTCGAACGCCAGCGCCGTGCCGCGCCCGCCGCACAGGTTGCGCGCATAGGCGCGGCGGCAGGCGTCGGCTTCGTAGAACGTGGCGAGCGCGTCGCCGATGCCGGCGATGAAGAAGCGCGCCGGCGCGCGCACGATCACGGCCGTATCGAGCAGCACCAGGTCCGGGTTGCGGCGCACGAAGCGGTCGCGCACCACCCGCCCCGCGTCGTCGTAGATCACGGCCAGCGCGCTGCACGGCGCGTCGGACGCGGCCACCGTGGGCACGCAGACGAACGGCAGGCGCAGGTCGTCGGCGGCGGCGCGGCCGGTGTCGATCACCTTCCCGCCGCCGAACGACACGACGATATCGGCGCCGGTCGAGCGCACCCAGTCGGCCGTGTCGGCCACCGCGCGCTCGGTGCAGGCGGCGTCCACGGCACGCACCTGCAACGCCACGTTGCCGGCGCGCGCGAGCACCGGTTCGAGCAGCGCCGCCACGTTGCGGTCGACGAGGCAGGCCGCGCGCGAGCCGAGCCGCGCGAGTTCGGTGTCGAGCGTGTCGAGCGCGCCCGCGCCCTGCACGTAGCGCGACGGAAAAATACTGGTTTTCAGCATGATGGTCAGGATGTCGAAGGATCGAGGGAAAGGCCGAGCGCGGCCGCCAGCTCGGCGGCGTCGTGCACCAGTTGAACTTGCGGCGGGAACAGCGCGACGTGTTCGGCATCGGCGGGCCAGCCCAGCACGCGCATGCCGGCGGCCAGCGCCGCCTGAGCGCCGGTCGGGCTGTCCTCCACCGCCACCGCGCCGGCGGCCGGCACGTCGAGCAGATAGGCCGCGCGCAAATAGGGCTCGGGATCGGGCTTGCCGCGGCGCACGTCGTTGGCGCTGACGCTGACCAGTTCGGGCGACTGCAGGCCGAGCGCGTTGAGGTTCGCTTCGAGCAGCATGCGGCCCGCGTTCGACACCACCGCCTGCGGCACGCAGGCCGCTTGCACGGCGCGCCAGACGCCGAGCGCGCCGGGGCGCTCGACCAGTTGCGGCGCTTCGGCCACGTAGCGCGCGGCCCGAAATGCCGACCACTCGCCGAAGCCGGCCTCGATGCCGAACCGCTCGCGCACGATGCGATGCACTTCGCGGCCGGTCTGCCCGAACATCAGCGGATGCAGCTCGTCGCCGGCCTGCACGCCATGGTGCGCAAGCGCGGCCAGCAGCGTGCGCATATGCAGCGGCTCGCTCAGCGCGAGCGTGCCGTCCATGTCCCACAGCACGGCTTGCGGCTTCAGGTTCATGCCCGGCCCTCCGGTGCGGCGGCCTGCAGGCCGTCGAGATCGTCGTAGAACTGCTGCGCGCTGGCGTAGAGCCGCTCGAAGATCGGCATCATGCGGTCGTAGGTGTCGCTGGCGCGCGGGTCGGGCAGCACTTCGCGCTCGAAGCGCACGAAGCGGCGCACGGCGTCGCCGAGCGTGGCGAACTGGCCCGAGGCGGTGGCGGCCAGCAGCGCGCAGCCGATCACGCCGCATTCGACCTCGGCCGGCACCAGGATCGGCGTGCGATACATGCTGGCCTTGATGTCGAGCCACAGCGCGGCCTTCGCGCCGCCGCTGGCGGCCACCAGCCGTTCGATGCGCACGCCTTCGGGCTGGATCATCGCCATGTGCCGGCGCACCCCGAACGCCACGCCTTCCAGCACCGCGCGATGCAGATGCGACAGCCCGTGGCGAGCCGCGATGCCGAAGAACTGCGCGCGCGAATTCGGGTGCTCTCCGAAGCGCTCGCCGCTCAGGTAGGGCAGGAAGAAC
This sequence comes from Burkholderia sp. 3C, assembly GCF_054589155.1. Classification (NCBI taxonomy): domain Bacteria; kingdom Pseudomonadati; phylum Pseudomonadota; class Betaproteobacteria; order Burkholderiales; family Burkholderiaceae; genus Burkholderia; species Burkholderia sp. 3C. Next base: position 25,671 of record NZ_BAAILN010000109.1, on the reverse strand, counting down.
AGCCCCTCGGCGCCCACCGGCGCTTCGGCCGCCTTGTGCGCGACGGCTTCGTAGGACAACGTATTTTCATGAAACGCGCGGCGCGCCCAGCGCATCGCGTCGCCGCCCGAATCGAGCAGCGTGAAACGGCCCCAGTGGCCCTCGCAGGTCGCCACGTTCGACACCTCGGGGTGCAGCATCGGCGCATCGGCGATCACGGTGATGATCGACGAGGTGCCGGTGATGTCCGAGGCCAGCCCCGGCTCGAACACCCCCGAGCCGAGCACCGAGGCCGGGTAGTCGGCCGCGCCGACCAGCACCGGCGTGCCTTCGCGCAGGCCGGTGGCCGCTGCGGCGGCCTGGGTCACCTGGCCGAGCAGTTCGTGCGGCGCGCGCACCGGCGGCATCTTGCGCGGGTCCAGCCCGAGTTCGTCGAACATCGAGGCGGACCACATGCGCGTTTGCGGGTCCATCAGGAACATCATCGACGCGTCGCTCCAGTCGCAGGCGCGCTCGCCGGTCAGGCGGAAGTTGACGTAATCCTTCGGCATGAACACGGTGGCCGCGCGCGCGTAGGCGTCCGGCTCGTGATCGCGAATCCATTGCAGCTTGAACGCCGGCCACGCGGCGGTGGGCGGGTTGGCGGTGCGCGGCAGGTAGGCATGCGCGTCGCCCTGCCCTCGGTAGCGCGCGCGAAACGCTTCCACCTGCGGCGCGGCGCGCTTGTCGTTCCAGAGCGGCGCGGTATCGCGCGTGAGCCGGCCGTCGGCGTCGATCAGCACCGTGCCGTGCATTTGCCCGCAGGCGCAGATCGCGGCCAGGTTGCGGGCCGCGTCCGGCTCGGCCGCCAGCACTTCGCGGATCGCCTCGACCGCGCCGGCCCACCAGTCGAGCGGGCGCTGCTCGGCCCAGCCGTAGCGCGGCACGTGCTGCTCGTGCTCGCGCGCGGCGAGCCGGCGAATCCGGCCGTCGGCATCCACCAGCGCGGCGCGCACGCTGCCGGTGCCGACATCGATCGCAAGATAAGGGCTTGTCTCCATCTTCGTTGGTTCGTTGTGCTTCGTGAATCGGCGGGCCGCCACGCCCGATCAGCTACCGTGCCGCGAGGAAGGGAGCGCCGGCGCATCGGCCCGCACCCGCCACGCGCACTGCGTGCGGGCGCGATACAGCGCCAGCACGCACTGCTCCTCGACGATCCGCGCATCGATCGCGGCCGGCTCGATGGTGTTGAAATCGAACAGCCCGTGGTGATGCGCGATCATCGCGCGCATGCCGGCCGCCTTGCAGAGCGAGACGGCCTCGTCCAGCGTGAAATTGCCGGGCACGCCGTTGCCGCTGCGCTCGTCGTCGCGGCCGTTGACCGGCAGCAGCGCAAGATGTGGCGCGAGCGCGGCCACCTGCTCCGGCAAGCCGTCGTACGGCACGCAATCGCCCGAGTGATAGAGCCGCACGCCCGCGATCTCGATCACGTAGCCGAGCCACGGATGGCGGCCCTGCGCATCGACGTCGAGCGTCTCGTGCGCCGACGGCACCGGCGAGACGCGCACGCCGGCCAGCGGCTCGACGCACTCGCCGGCATCCACCGGAATCAGCCGCGCGGCATCCACGCCGCAGCGCTTGACGGCCTCGTCGAGCGTGGCGGCCGGCACCACGAAGCGCAGCTGCGGAAAGCGCCGCGCGAGCGGCTGCAAGGTGTCGGGGTCCATATGATCGGTGTGGCGGTGCGTGCACAGCACCAGGTCCACCCGCTCGAAATCGTCGGGCGCGACCGGCGCGGCCATCATGCGCCGGTGCGGATAGCGCGTGCCGCGATACTTGTTCGCGAGCGAATCCGACAGATACGGATCGATCAGCAGGCGCCGCCCCGCGCCCTCGATCACGAAGCCGGCCTGGCCCAGCCAGTAGAGCGCGACGCCGCCGGCCGGCGGCGCGGGCGCGAACGCGTCCGGCGCGGCGCTCGCGCGCCCGGCGAGACGCGCGGCCAGCGGCATCTCGAAGGTTTCGACGTCGATCGACAGCGGCATGGCGTTCATGGTCACCAGCACACGTAGCCGCCGTCGGCGAGCACGATCGAGCCGGTCATCAGGCTCGCGGCCTCGCTGGCGAGGAACAGCACCACCGAGGCGACCTCGTCCACGCGCCCGAGCCGGTTCATCGGCGTGCCGCCGACCCAGTGGCGGTACATCTCCGGGTCCTCGTACACATACTTGTTCATCTCGGTGTCGATATAGGTGGGCGCGACCGCATTGACGCGCACGCCGCGCGCGCCCCATTCGGCGGCCAGCGAGCGCGTCAGGTGATGGACGCCCGCCTTCGACGCGTTGTAGTTGGCCTGCTCCTGCGGCCGGTTCACGACGAAGCCCGACATCGAGCCGACGTTGACGATGCTGCCGCCGCCGTTCGCCAGCATGCTCTTGCCGAACGCGCGGCAGCAGCGGAACACGCCGTTCAGGTTCACGTCGATCACGCGATCCCACACCTCGTCGGTCATGGTCTCGGCCGGATGGTTCGAGATCGCGATGCCGGCGTTGTTGACCAGCACGTCCACGCGCCCGTGGCGCGCGATCACCGCGTCGTGCACGCGCTGCACGCCGGCCGCATCGGTCACGTCGAGCAGTTCGGCCTCGACCTGCGCGCCGGCCGCCGTCAGTGTCGCCACGGCCTCGTCGAGCGCGCCGCGATGCATGTCGGTCAGCACCACGCGCGCGCCGGCCTGGCTCAGCGCTTCGGAAATCGCGAAGCCGATGCCGCGCGCGGCGCCGGTCACCACGGCGAGCTTGCCGTCGAGGCGGAATTTGTCGAGATACATCGTCAATCCTTCAGTTGAGTGCGGGCGCC
>NZ_BAAILN010000109.1:12461-22725 GCF_054589155.1 Burkholderia sp. 3C | reverse complement strand
TTGCCGGCCGCCGCGGCGATCCGGCAAATGTCGTCGAAGGCCGGGCCGCGCGTCGGGATCTCGATATGAAACACCTCGGCGATCACCCGCGTCCATCCGTAGATGAAGTAGGTCCAGCCGTCCTCCACCTGCAGGCCGCGCGCCGCCTGCTGCGCGCGCGCCTGGTCGAGAAACACCAGCTTGCCGCGATAGTTCAGGTCCCAGGCCACCGCGCGCTCCGGAAAGCGGGCCGCGTCGGTCAGCGGCGAGCCGGGCGCGTCCTTGCCCAGCCCGGTGGCGTTGATCACGAGCGCGCCCGGCGACAGCCGCGCCAGCACGGCGTCGTTGTCCTCGGCGCGCGGCGCGGTCACGTATTCGCACGGCACGCCGAGATCCAACTCGCGGTGAATCCGCTCCAGTTCTTCCAGCCGGCCGGCCGAGCGGTTCGAGACGATCACGCGCGACGGCCGGTTCGCGCCGCGGCTCGCCTGCATCAGATGCCAGGTCAGCGCGATGGTGGAGCCGCCCGCGCCCATCGAAAACACTTCCGCGCCGGTGCGGGCGAAATGCTGCTCGGGCAGGAAGCCGTCGAGCGACAGGCCCGACGTGATCGGATCCTTCGCATGACAGACGAATTTGCCGTCGCGCTTCGACAGGCAACTGGTTTCGCCCATCAGCCGCGAATGCGGATCGATCTCGTCGAACAGATCCTGGCAGGCGGCGTACAGGTCGATCTTGTGGGTGGTGACGAGCGCGCCGAGCGACAGCGGATCGTCGCGCAGGAATTGCACGGTTTCCCGGTAGGCCTCGCGGCTCGCGTGCAGCGGGAAATCGATGCCCTTGATCTCGACGTCGCCCAGGCCCAGATGCCGCGCCCACTCGGGGAACACGCGCATGATCGAACTCTGGCCGGTGGTCACGCCGATGAAGTAGAAGGTCGGACGGGTGGCGGGGGAATGGCTCATCGGGCTTGCTCCGTTTCATGGCGGCGCGCGACCAGCGCCTCGATGTCCTCGGCGCTGCGCGCGCGCCAGGCCGGGTTGGGTTCGCTGCGCCAGCCGCCGTTACCGTCGCTCACGATGCGCTGGCGCATGCCGTTGGCGCGCTCGATGATCGCGTAGTCCTGCCCCGAATCGGCCGGATAGCAGAACAGCATGACGAAATCGCCGTCGCCCAGGTTCACCGAGCGATGAATCCAGCGCGGCGGCACGTAGCACACCGTATGGGCGCGGATCTCGACGATGCGCGTCTCGCCGTCCGGCGCCTCCATCAGCATCAGGCCATGGCCCTTGAGCCCGAAATACAGCTCGGGGCGGTCGATGTTCGCGTGGATATGGCCGCGCGTCATGAAGAACTCGTCGCCCACCCTGCCCGCGCTCATGCGGGTCACACCCGTGATCAGGTCGCCCGGCTCGGCATTCGGCCGGTGGTCGGTGACTTCGTAGACAACCTCGCTCGCCCGCGTCGCGGCCAGCGCATCGAACGCCGCCGTATCGGCATAAAGGCCGGCGAGATCGCCAAGGCGTTTCTGATAGTGCGAATCGGTGCCGGCCATCAGGCCGGTATCCAGATCCACGTCGAACGAACGCGGCTCGGGCCATTGCATGACTGTTTCTCCCTCTGAGAACTCGAATGAAACGTTAGTTTTCATGATGATATAGTTTGTGAAACAAACGAACACTCGGGTTTTCACTAGGAAAAATCCCAGGAATTGCAAATATAATGATTGCAACACTATCGTTACGAACCCGGAAAGGCTGCGATTCGACCCGCAGGCCAGCCGGACATGCAGGAGACGACTTCATGCAAGAGATGCCCGATCCGGCCCGCGCCGCCGCGGTGGTCGCGGCGCTGCGCGAGGCGCTGGGCGCCGCCGTGGTGAGCCTGCCGGCCGATTTCGCCGGCCGCCGCCACGCCGATTCCAGCCGCATGCCGTGCGCCGACCCGATCGCGCTGGTACGCCCGCGCACCACCGAACAGGTGTCGGCCGCGCTGCGCATCTGTCATGCGCACCATCAGCCGGTGGTCACGCAGGGCGGCCTGACCGGCCTGGCGGGCGGCGCCTGCATGCTGGGCGGGGAAGTGGCCTTGAGCCTGGAACTGATGAACGCGATCGAGGAGATCGATCCGGTCAGCGCCACCATGACGGTGCAGGCCGGCGTGCCGCTGCAAACCGTGCAGGAAGCGGCCGAGGCGGCCGGCTTCATGTTTCCGCTCGATCTCGGCGCGCGCGGCAGCGCGACCATCGGCGGCAACCTCGGCACCAACGCGGGCGGCAATCGCGTGATCCGCTACGGGATGATGCGCGAGCAGGCGCTCGACGTCGAAGCGGTGCTGGCCGACGGCAGCGTGGTGGGCGGCCTGCGCAAGATGATCAAGAACAACACCGGCTACGACCTGCGCAACCTGCTGATCGGCAGCGAAGGCACGCTCGGCGTGATGACGCGCGCGGTGCTGCGGCTGCGCCCGAAGCCGCGCGCGGTGTCCACCGCCTGGTGCGGCGTGCCCGATTACGACGGCGTCACCCGGCTCCTGCGTCTTGCCCAGGAGCGCCTGCCGGCCGGCGTGTCGGCGTTCGAGGTGATGTGGCCCGGCTATTACGACTTCGTGCTGTCGCGCCTGCCCGAACTGCGCGCGCCGCTCGCGGGCCGGCACGCGTTCTACGTGCTGCTGGAAAGCAGCGGCGCCGACCCCGACAGCCAGCACGCCGCGTTCGAGTCGTTTCTCGGCGAGATGCTCGAAGCCGGCACGCTGGACGACGCCGCGCTGGCCGCCAACGAGGCGCACGCCGCCGCGTTCTGGGCGATCCGCGACGCGCCCGGCGAATACGGCCGGCTGATTCCGGGCCGCGTGTCGTTCGACATCAGTTTCTCGATCGCCGAGGTCGGCATCGCGGCGCAACGCTGCGAGCAGCGGCTGCGCGCGCAATGGCCGAACGCCAGCATCCTCGTCTACGGCCATCTCGGCGACGGCAACCTGCACGTCGTGGTGCAGGAGCCGGACTGGCCGGCGAGCGCCGCGGCCGAGGTCAAGCGCGTGGTGTACGGCGTGACGGCCGAACTCGGCGGCTCGGTGTCGGCCGAGCACGGCATCGGCACCAAGAAGCTCGAGGTGCTGGCGCTGTCGCGCCGCCCCGAGGAGCTGGCCGCGATGCGCGCCGTGAAGGCCGCGCTCGACCCGCGCGGCATCCTGAACCCCGGCAAGCTGCTGGCGCCGTGACGCGCCGCGCCCCGCATTTCCGGGCGAGCGCACCGCGCCGCCCTTTCGCGTGACACACCCACAAGAGGAGGAGACATGTCGCGTCTTATGAAGAAGCTGTGCTGCGCCGCCGCGTTCGCCGCGGCCGGCATCATCGCCACCGCACCCGCGTTCGCCGCCGACAAGCTCAAGGTCGGCATTTCGATGAAGGTGCTCAACGCACCGTATTTCGCGGCGGCCATGGAATCGGCCAAGGCGCGCGCCACCGAGCTCGGCGCGGACGTGATCGTGGCCGATGCGCAGGGCAAGATGGGCAAGCAGATTTCCGACGTGGAGGATCTGGTCACGCGCGGCGTCAAGGTGCTGCTGATCGATCCGGCCGATCCCGAGGCGCTGGTGGGCGCGGTGAACGCCGCGAGCGCGGCCGGCGTGAAGGTGGTGGTGTTCGACAGCACGCTCGACCCGAAGGCCAACTACGTCACGCTGGTGCAGTCGTCGAACAGCGAGAACGGCGCGCTGGTGGGCCGCTGGGTGGTGGACAACACCGGCGGCAAGCCGCTGAAGATCGCGCTGCTGTCCGGCGAGAAGGGCAACCCGGTCGGCAAGGAGCGGCGCGACGGCGTGCTGGCCGGCATCGTCGAGGCGCAGCTCGAAAAAACCGGCAAGTCGAACCTGCAGATCGTCGGCCAGGGCTGGGGCAACTGGTCGGACGAAGGCGGCCTGAAGGCGATGGAAGACCTGCTGGTAGCCAACAAGGACATCAACATGGTGCTCGCCGAGAACGACAGCATGCTGCTCGGCGCGCGCCGCGCGATCCAGAGCGCGAACCGCGACGGCATCACGCTGGTGGCGGCGGCCGACGGCCAGAAGGAAGCGCTCGCGCTGATCAAGCAGGGCAAGTACGGCGTGACCGCGCTCAACGATCCGGCGCTGGTCGCGCGCACCGCGGTGGACATCGGCGTGAAGGCCGCCAAGGGCCAGGCCGGTGCAGTGCCGAAGCTGTCGTACACGCCGGCCGTCGCGATCTCGAAGAGCAACGTCGACAAGTACTACAACCCGAAAGCGATCTTCTGACGCTTTCTTCGTCGCATGCGCGCGCCGCCCGCGGCTGGCGCGCGCCCGAGTGGAGACACAGTCCAATGATTCCGTTCATCGCACTAACCGGCATCGACAAGCGGTTCGGCGGCATTCACGCGATCGAGAACATCGATTTCGACGTGCACGGCGGCGAGGTGCATGCGCTCGTCGGCGAAAACGGCGCAGGCAAATCGACGCTGATGCGCGTGATCGGCGGCGGCCACCAGCCCGACGCCGGCACGATCCGCGTGCAGGGCCGCGAGAGGGTGCTGCGCAACCCGCACGCGGCGCTGGCCGAGGGCATCGCCGTGATCCACCAGGAGACGGCGCTGGCGCCCGACCTGTCGGTGGCCGAGAACGTGTTCCTGGCCGCCCTGCCCGCCGTGATCGACTGGCGCGGCCTGCGCGCGAAGGCGCGCGCGTTGATCGCGAGCCTCGGCTTCGACATCGATCCGGCCGCGCTGGTCGGCACGCTGTCGGCCGCGCAATGCCAGGTGATCGAGATCGCCAAGGCGCTGTCGGGCGAACTGAAGCTGCTGGTGCTCGACGAGCCGACCGCCGCGCTCGCGCCGTCCGACGCCGAACGTTTGCTGGAGATCGTGCGCTCGCTGCGCGCGCGCGGCGTGGGCATCGTCTATATCTCGCACCGGCTGGAGGAAGTGTTCGCGATCGCCGACCGGATCACGGTGCTCAAGGATGGCCGCCGCGTCGATACCGTCGTGCCGGCCGAGATTTCGCGCGACGAGCTGATTCGCAAGATGGTCGGCCGGCCGCTGTCGGTGCTGTTCCCCGAACGGCGCGCCACGGCCGGCGAGGTGGTGCTGAAGGTGGACGGGCTGGCGCGCGGCGAAGCCGTGCGCGGCGTGTCGTTCTCGCTGCGCGCGGGTGAGGTGGTCGGGCTGGGCGGGCTGATCGGTTCGGGCCGCACCGAGGTGGCGCGGCTGATCTTCGGCGCGGACCGGGCCGAGGCCGGCAGCATCGAACTGAAGGGCAAGCGCCTGAACGCGCGCACGCCGATGGCGGCGGTACGCGCCGGCATCGGCCTGGTGCCCGAGGATCGCAAGGGACAGGGCGCGGTGCTCGCGATGCCGATCCGCATCAATGCCACGCTCGCCTCGCTGAAATCGGTCAGCGCGCCGGGCGGCTTTCTCGCGTTCCGCCGCGAGCGCGAGGCGGTCGCGCAACTGATGGACGCGCTGCGCATCAAGGCCCGCTCGATGGATGCCGACGTTTCGACGCTGTCGGGCGGCAACCAGCAGAAGGTGGTGCTCGCCAAATGGTTCCATGCCGACGGCGATCTGATCATCCTCGACGAGCCGACGCGCGGCGTGGACGTGGGCGCGAAGGTGGAGATCTACACGCTGATCAACCAGTTGGCCGAACGCGGCAAGGCGCTGCTGGTGATCTCGTCCGAGCATCAGGAACTGATGGGGCTGTGCGACCGCATCATGGTGATGGGCGAAGGCCGCATCCGTGGCGAACTGCAGCCCGCCGACTACAGCGAGGAAGCGATCCTCGCGCTTTCGCTGCGCCGCGATCCCGGCGAAACCCACGGCTCCCCGCATGCCGGCCCGCAGGCGGCCGGGCGCGAGGACGCCTCCCTCATTCACGGTTGACGCGGCGTTTGCCGCCGTCCCGGAACGTTCTACCCGTTTGGAGACACCCATCATGAATCCCAGCGCCGCTACCTCGAACCCGCGCCAGCGCCCCGCCGCCGGCTCGAAGCTCAAGCATGCCTGGCAATCCGCGCGCCGCTTCAACACGGTGGCGATCCTCGTCGTGCTGGTGATCGCGGCGTCGTTCATCTCGAGCGACTTCTTCTCCGCGCCCAACCTCGCCAACATCACGCGCCAGGTGGCCGGCGTCGGCATCATGTCGGTCGGCATGCTGCTGGTGGTGCTGACCGGCGGCATCGACCTCTCGGTCGGCTCGGTCGCGGCGCTCGGCAGCGTGCTGTCGGCGATGCTGATCCCCGAGCACGGGCTAGCGTTCGCGCTGGCGGCCGCGCTCGTGACGGGCGGCCTGTGCGGCCTCGTGTCGGGCGTGCTGGTGGCGTTCTGCCGGCTGACGCCGTTCGTCGTGACGCTCGCCATGATGACGGTGGCGCGCGGCATCGCGATGATCGTCTCGAACGGCTCGCCGATCCTGGTGGACGACGCGGGCCAGGCCCTGCTCGACTTCGGCCGCCACAGCTACTTCGGCATTCCCGGCCCGACGCTGGTGATGCTGCTGGTGTTCGTGGCGGGCGGCATCGCGCTCGGCCGGATGCGCGCCGGCCGCGTGGTGCGCGCGATCGGCTCGAACGAGGAGGCGGTGCGGCTGTCGGGCGTGCCGGTGGCGCGCCACATTCTCGGCACCTACGTGTGCTCCGGCGCGCTGGCCGCGCTGGCCGGCATCGTCTCGACGGCGCGCGCCAGCGTGGGCGCGCCCACCGTGGGCGTGGGCGACGAGCTGACCGTGATCGCGGCGGTGGTGATCGGCGGCGCGAGCCTGGCCGGCGGCAAGGGCGGCGTGCTCAACACGCTGATGGGCGTGCTGATCCTCGGCGTGATCGGCAACATCATGAATCTGGCCAGCGTGCCGGGCTATCACCAGCAGGTCGTGATGGGCGCGATCATCGTCGCGGCGGTGCTGATGCAGCAGGGCGCGGGCTTCTGGCGCCGCTGGATATTCCGCTAAACTCCGCGTTGGATGCGCCTCGCGGTTGCCGTGCCGCGATGCGCCGCATGACGCTCCGCATGAGCCTTTTGCGCTTCATGCCCGCCAGTCAAGGAAGGAAACAACGCGTGCCCGACTACAACATCCTCGAAGTGATCGACCGTGCCCGGCCCGAGCTGCGGCGCGGCAGCCGCCAGGTGGCCGACTACATCCTGGAGAACGTGCATTCGATCGCGGAAGTGAGCCTGTCCGAACTCGCGCGGCTCGCCCAGGTCAGCGAGCCGACCATCCTGCGCTTCTGCGCGACGATCGGCTGCAACGGCTTCAAGGATTTCAAGATCCGCGTGGTGCAGAGCCTCGCGCTCGGCGCGCCGGCCACGCATTCGGTGCTGTCCGATGCCGACACGCCCGAAACGGTGGCCACCAAGATCTTCGACTACACCATCACGAGCCTCGACTGGGCGCGCAAGAAGCTCGATTTCGAGGCGATCGGCCGCGCCGTCGAATTGCTGGCCTCGGCCGCGCGCATCGAGTTCTTCGGCTTCGGCGCGTCGGGCATCGTGGCGCTCGACGCGCAGCAGAAATTCCCGCTGTTCGGGGTGCCGTGCGTCGCGCACCAGGATTCGCACCAGCAGTTCATCGCCGCGTCGATGCTCAAGCCCGGCGATGCGGTGGTGGCGATCTCGAACACCGGCGCCACGCGCTCGCTGATCGAGGTGGCGCGCACCGCCAAGGAACGCGGCGCGATCGTGGTGGTGATCACCGGCTCGCAGGGGCCGCTCACGCGCTACTGCGACGTGGCGGTGGTGGCCGAAACGCTGGAGAACACCGACGTCTACACGCCCACCACCTCGCGCCTCGCGGCGCTGGTGATCGTCGACATCCTGTCCACCAGCGTCGCGCTGCGCAAGGGCGAAACCCACGCCCGCGACGTGCAGGACATGAAGCGCCATCTCGCCGACATGCGCACCTCCGGCATGATCTGAGCCGCATCCGCAGGGGCCCGCCCCCTGCTCCGTTTTTTTTCGTCCTTTTTGTTTTGCACTGCGAAGCGAAAGCGCGGGCCGCATCGATTGCGCGACCCGCGCCGCCGCTCGCCCGAACCTTTCCCAAACCGCCATGAAGATACTTGTCGCAGTCAAACGCGTCGTCGATTACAACGTGAAGGTTCGCGTGAAATCGGACGGCACCGGCGTCGATCTCGCCAACGTGAAGATGTCGATGAACCCGTTCGACGAAATCGCCGTCGAGGAGGCCGTGCGCCTCAAGGAGCAAGGCGTGGCCAGCGAGGTGGTGGCCGTGTCGATGGGCGTGGCGCAGGCGCAGGACACGCTGCGCACCGCGCTGGCGATCGGCGCGGACCGCGCGATCCTGGTCGAATCGAACGCCGAGCTGCAACCGCTCGCGGTGGCCAAGCTGCTGCATGCGCTGATCGAACGCGAGCAGCCGCAACTGGTGCTGCTCGGCAAGCAGGCCATCGACGACGATGCCAACCAGACCGGCCAGATGCTGGCCGCGCTCGCCGGGCTGCCGCAGGCCACGTTCGCGGCGAAGCTCACGATCGCCGACGGTCGCGCCAGCGTCGATCGCGAGGTGGACGGCGGCACCGAAACGCTCTCGCTGGCCCTGCCCGCGGTGGTGACGGCCGACCTGCGCCTGAACGAGCCGCGCTACGTCACGCTGCCCAACATCATGAAGGCCAAGAAGAAGCCGCTCGCCACGCTCACGCCCGACGAACTGGGCGTGGACGTCGCGCCCCGCCTGCACACGCTGCGCTTCGCCGAGCCGCCCAAGCGCGGCGCGGGCATCAAGGTGGCCGACGTGCACGCGCTCGTCGACAAGCTGCGCAACGAATCCCAAGTCTTGTAAGGAGCACGAACCATGACGACGCTCGTCATTGCGGAACACGAACACGCGGCGCTGAAGGCCGCGACGCTGCACGCCGTCACGGCGGCCCGGCAACTCGGCGGCGAGGTGCATGTGCTGGTGGCCGGCTGGCAGGCGCAGGCGGCGGCCGACGCGGCCGCCCGCATCGCCGGCGTGGCGAAGGTGCTGCTGGCCGATGCGCCCCGGCTCGAACACGGGCTGGCCGAACCGCTCGCCGAGACGGTGCTCGCGCTCGCCGGCCAGTATTCGCACATCGTCGCGCCGGCCACGGCGGCCGGCAAGAACGTCGCGCCGCGCATCGCGGCCCGGCTCGACGTCGCGCAACTCTCGGACATCACGGCCGTGCTCGGCGCGGATACGTTCGAGCGGCCGATCTACGCGGGCAACGTGATCGCCACCGTGCAGTCGCGCGACGCCATCAAGGTGATCACGGTGCGCGCCACGGCCTTCGACGCCGCCAAGGCGACGGGCGGCCATGCGTCGATCGAAACGGTGGAAGCGGTGGAGGCGATGGACACCGGCGGCGGCCGGGCCGAGTTCGTCGGCCGGCAGGTGACGAAGCTCGATCGGCCCGAACTGACGAGCGCGAAGACCGTGGTATCGGGCGGGCGCGGCCTGGGCAGCGCGGAGCATTACGCGCAACTGCTCGAGCCGCTCGCGGACACGCTCGGTGCGGCGCTCGGCGCCTCGCGCGCCGCGGTCGACGCCGGCTATGTGCCGAACGATTATCAGGTGGGTCAGACCGGCAAGATCGTCGCGCCGGAGCTGTATCTGGCGATCGGCATTTCGGGCGCGATCCAGCATCTGGCCGGCATGAAGGACGCCCGCGTGATCGTGGCGATCAACAAGGACGAAGAGGCGCCGATCTTCGGCGTGGCGGATTACGGGCTCGTCGGGGATCTGTTCACGGCGGTGCCGGCGTTGACGGCGGCGCTGAAGTAAGCCCACGCGCCGCGCGTATCGTCAGGCGATCCTGCCTCGGCGCATGCCAGCGCCGGAGGCCGGGCACGCGCTCGCCGGTCGTTCAGCCGGCGGTGCGCAGCGCATCGAACCACGACCCCACGAATCCGTAGCGCAGCACGTATTCGTGGCGCCCTCCCTCGCGGCGAATCTCCATCTCGCCGACAATCCCGGCCAGTTCGCCGCTGCCCGAACCCGGCACCACGGTCACGCGCAGCGCTTCCTTGCCTGCATGCATCTGCCCGTGATGCGACAGCGCGAAACCGCCCTCGCGGCCATCGAGCGTGCCGACGAACGATTCGAGCGCAACGTAGGTCGCCTCGCCGCTGGCCGGCTGCCCGATGCTGAGCATCTCGCCGGCCGCGTGGCCCTGCAGCGGCCCGCTGTATTCCTTCTCCAGCGTGAGCCGCCCGAGGGCGGCGGCGCCGGCCGGCACGCCCGGCAGCTCGGGCGCGCCGATCCGGACGCTGAATTCGCCAGCGGCGACAGTAGCTTTGGGATTCGA
>NZ_BAAILN010000109.1:0-12307 GCF_054589155.1 Burkholderia sp. 3C | reverse complement strand
GGCGGGGCCGGTAGCCGATGGCGCCGGCCCCGCGCGGCATGTCGAAAGATTCGACGACCCTCATCCTCGGTCAGCGCGCGGCGCTTGTCCAGCCTCCCTGTTCAGTCCACCGACAAGCGCCATGCGAATGCGAACAGCGCGGCCGCGAACGTGTAGCGCTGCAGCGTCTGCGCGAGCGGGTGGGCGCGCATCCACGACGCGATCCGCGACGCGCCTGCCACATAGCCCGAATCGAACACCGCGCCCAGCGCCACCAGCAGCACGCCGAGCACCGTCACCTGCATGCCCACCGAGCCGGCCTCCGGCCGCACGAACTGCGGCAGCAGCACCGAGCAGAACAGTAGCGCCTTCGGGTTGAGCAGGTTGGTCAGCAAACCCTTGGTGAACGCCTGGCGCAGCACGTCCGAGCCGGGCGCGACGGCCGCGCCGCCCGGCATCGCGAACGGCGGCGAACGGAAGATCTGCCAGGCGACATAGGCCAGATACGCCGCGCCGCCATAACGGACGATGTCGTACAGCCAGGGCGCGCTGCGCAGCAACGCGGCCACGCCGCAGGCGGACAGCGTCACGTGCACCGCCCGCGCGAGCGCCAGCCCGCCCGCCGCCGCCATCCCCGGACGCATGCCGCGCTGGATGCTGGTCTGCAGCAGCAGCGCCATGTCGGGGCCGGGCAACGCGAAAACGGCGGCCAGCGCCGCGACGTAGAGAGCGAGCAAGTGGAGCGAAATCATGGGGCGGATCGGCGAAAAGAGAGGTCGAAAGGGTCGCTTCGGAACACGGCGCGCGCGCCGTGCGAAGGCGCTCCAGTGTGCCCGGGTTCGCGGAGCGCTTTTGAGCCATTTACGGCCTTCTTCGACGACATCCGAGCCGGATTCCTCTATATTTCCGCCATCGAACAACGGAATCCGCCCATCATGGACGACCTCGACAAAACCGACCGCGCCATCCTCGCCGCCGTGCAGCGCGACGGCCGCATCCCGATCGCGCGGCTGGCCGACACGGTGGGCCTCAGCGAAACGCCGTGCGCGCGCCGCCTCAAGCGGCTCGAAAACGAAGGGTATGTGGAGCGCTATCGCGGCCAGCTCTCGCGCAAGAAGCTCGGCTACGGCGTGGTGGCGTTCGTGCTGCTGCGCATCGCCGTGCACGACCGCGCGCTCGGCGATCGTTTCGAGCGCGAGGTGCTGGCGATGCCGCGCATCCTGTCGTGCCACAACGTGTCCGGCTCCGCCGATTATCTGCTGCAGGTGATCGGGCGCGATCTCGACGATTACGGCAGCTTCGTGCGCGACGTGCTGCGTGTGCTGCCGGGCGTCACGTCGGTGGAATCGGTGCTGTCGCTGCGCGAGGTCAAGGGCGATCAGGGCTTGCCGATCGCCTGAGGCGTGATTTCCCCCGTTTCGCCACCGGCCGGCACGCGCAGATGCGCGCTGGCCAGATCCTCCAGGAACGCCGCGACGATCGGGGCCTTCTTCGCGCGCCGCGCCACGACCATGTGGAACGTCACGTCGTAGTTCAGCAGCTCGGGGTTGAGCGGCGCGAGCAAGCCCTGCGCCACGTAGGGCGCCGCGAAATGCTCGGGCAGGTAGCCGAGGTGATGCCCCGACAGGATCAGCAGCGCGACCGCCTCCATGTTGTCGGCGGTGCCGGTCACGCGATCGGGCGAGGTGGACAGTTGCGCCTCGGGCAGCGGATAGCTGCGCCAGGCCCATTCGTGCGCGGCCGCGTCGGCGGCGGACAGCCCGCCCGCCTGCTCGAACAGCGGATGCCCGCGCCCGCAATAGGCCACCTGCCGCTCGATGAACAGCGGCGTGTAGTCGAGCACCGGCACGCGATGCCAGAAATAGCCGATCGCGATCTGGATCTCGTCGCCGAGCAGCTTTTCCTCCAGGTCGCCGGGCGGGCGCACCGAAATCGAAAAACGCACGGCCTCGTCGCGCGTGCGGAACGCGGCGATCGCCTCGGCGATGCGCGCATTCTGGCTGATCGGCGTATGCCCGATCAGGCCGATGTTGAGCGTGCCCACCAGTTGGCGATCCATGTGCCGCGCGGCGCTGCCGAATTCGTCGAGCGCCACCAGCAGCTTGCGGCTCATCGACTGGAAGCGCTCGCCCTTCGGCGTCAGCCGGAAACCGCTGCGGCCGCGCTCGCAGAGCCGGTAGCCGAGCCGCGTCTCCAGCGACGACAACTGCGCGCTGATGGTGGATTGCCCCACGTTCAGCACCGCCTGCGCGGCGGTCACGCCGCCCGCGTCGGCCACCGCCAGAAACACGCGGATCAGACGCAGATCGAGCGTCGACAGATTCCCCAGCACGGATGCTCCCCCTTGATTACATCGATCCGGATCGATGTTGACGTCGAAACCTTGGCATTCTTCCAGCCCGGCAAAACGCGTACAACTATGCGTCGCGCCGCGTCGAATGATACGGCGGCTCCCGTTCCACACGAAACAGAATCACCGAGACGCCCATGAACGACACCCCCTTCTTCCAGCCGCTCGGCGGCAACGACATGCCGCGCAGCGGCGGCATCGCGACGATGATGCGCCTGCCCCACGTGCCGAGCGCGGCCGGCCTCGACGCCTGCTTCGTCGGCGTGCCGTTCGACCTGGGCACCTCGAACCGCACCGGCGCGCGCTTCGGCCCGCGCCAGATCCGCGCCGAATCGGTGCTGCTGCGCCCGTACAACATGGCCACCCGCGCCGCGCCGTTCGATTCGCTGCGCGTGGCCGACGTGGGCGACGTGGCGATCAACCCCTACAATCTGCACGATTCGATCGCCCGCATCGAAACCGCGTACGACGCGATCCTGGCCCACGATTGCAAGCCGATCACGCTCGGCGGCGACCACACCATCGCGCTGCCGATCCTGCGCGCGATCCACCGCAAGCACGGCAAGGTCGCATTGATTCACGTCGATGCGCACGCCGACGTCAACGATACGATGATGGGCGAGAAGATCGCGCACGGCACGCCGTTCCGCCGCGCGGTGGAGGAAGGCCTGCTGGTGACCGATCGCGTGGTGCAGATCGGCCTGCGCGGCACCGGCTACGCCGCCGAGGATTTCGACTGGTGCCGCGAGCAGGGCTTTCGCGTGGTGCAGGCCGAAGCGTGCTGGAATCAGTCGCTGGCGCCGCTGATGCGCGAGGTGCGCGAGCAGATCGGCAACACACCCGTCTACATCAGCTTCGACATCGACGGCATCGATCCGGCCTATGCGCCGGGCACCGGCACGCCGGAAATCGCCGGGCTGACCGTGCCGCAGGCACTCGAAATCATTCGGGGTGCGTACGGCCTCAATATCGTCGGCGCCGACCTCGTGGAAGTGGCGCCGCCCTACGATCCGTTCGGCACCACCGCGCTGCTCGGCGCGAATCTCGCCTACGAGCTGCTGTGCGCGTTTCCCGGCGTGAAGCTGCGCGACTGAGCCCCGGCTCCCCCACGCTACGCGGCACCTACAAGAAAGAACCGGAAGGAGACTTCGTGATGCAAGCTTCAACGCCGATCCGGCAACCTCGACGGGCGGCGCTCGCGTCGTTCGTCGGCACGACGATCGAGTGGTACGACTTCTACAGCTATGCCACGGCGGCCGCGATCGTGTTCGGCCCGCTGTTCTTCCCCGGCGAAAGCCGGCTCGTGAGCCTGCTCGCCTCGTTCGGCTCGTTTGCGGTGGGCTTCCTCGCACGCCCGCTCGGCGGCATCCTGTTCGGCCATCTCGGCGACCGCTATGGACGCAAGCGCTCGCTGCTCGCCACGCTGCTGCTGATGGCGGTGGCCACGGTGGCGATCGGGCTGCTGCCGACCTACGAGAAGGCCGGCATGCTCGCGCCCACGCTGCTCGTGCTGATGCGCGTGCTGCAAGGCATCGCGGTGGGCGGCGAATGGGGCGGCGCGGTGCTGCTGGCCGGTGAACACGCACCGGAAGGCAAGCGCACGTTCTTCGCGTCGTTCGCGCAGCTGGGCAGCGCGAGCGGCCTGATCCTGTCGATGCTCGCGTTCGGCGCGATCAGCATGCTGCCCAGGGAAGACATGATGAGCTGGGGCTGGCGCGTGCCGTTCCTGGCCAGCTCGGTGCTGCTGGTGGTGGGTTTCGCGATCCGTGCGAGCGTGTCGGAGTCGCCGGAGTTCGCCGAGGTGAAGGCCGCCGGCGAGATGGCGGCGAACCCGCTGCGCGAGTCGCTGCGCCAGTGGCCGCTGCTGCTGCTCGCGATCGGCGCGAACGTGTACGGCATCGCAGGCGTGTACTTCAGCAACATCTTCATGATCACGTACGCCACGCAGTTCCTGTCGCTCGATCGCTCGATGGTGCTGCACTGCATGACGATCGTGGCCTGCCTGCAGTTCGTGGTGCAGCTCGGCGCGGCCTGGGTCGCGCAGCGCTTCGGCACCACGCGGGTGCTGGTCGCCATGGCCGCCTGGGCCGCGATCGTGCCGTTCGTGATGCTGCCGCTGGTGCATGCGGGCACACCGATCACGATCACGCTCGGCATCGGTCTCGCGACGATCGCCGAATCGGGCTATTACGCGGTGGTGGCCGGTTTCGTGAGCGGCCTGTTCGCGGCGCGCATCCGCTATACGGCGATCTCGATCTCGTACCAGGTGTGCGGCGCGCTGGCCGGTGGCCTCACGCCGCTGGTGGCTACTGTGATCGCACAGAGCGCCGCGCCGGCCTGGTGGCCGCTTGCGCTGCAGTACACGGCGGCGGCGCTGCTGTCGGGCTTCTGCGTGATCCGCATCGCGCGACGCGGCGACGCGGGCGAGCCCGATCGCGGGGTGCAGGGCGATGCCAAACGTCGCGAGAAACCAGCGGCGACTCGCGTGGCAACGACTGGCGCGTAAGCACCTGGTTCGCGCGCCCCGACGCGGCGCGCGTTCCATCGCGGAACCGCTTCGATGCCGAAAACGGCTAGGCGTGCTGCCGCGCGGCCAGCGCCATCGCGCGCCGCAGCGCGGCGTACACGGCCGGCCGGTTGCTCTGCGATGCGTTGAAGCGCAGGTAATGCGTGGCCGTGTGCGACACGCTGAACACGTTGCCCGGCGCGAACACTACGCCCTCCTCCAGCGCATGCCGCGCGACCGCCGCCGCGTCGAGCCCGTCCGGCAATTCGGCCCACAGGAACATGCCCGCGCGCGGCCGAATCGGCACGGTCAGCCCTGCTGCCGTCAATTGCCGCAAGGTCTCGCTGACGGCATCGCCGAGCCGTGCATGCAGGCCGTCGAGATGGCGGCGGTAGGTGCCGTCCACCAGCAGCCGATGCACGACGGCCGCGTTCAGGCCGCCGTTGCCGAAGGTGGTCGCGAGCTTCAGGTCGATCAGCGGATCGACCCACTCGTGCCGCACCGCGAGATAGCCGCAGCGCACCGCCGCCGACAGCGTCTTGGAGAAGCTGCCGATCGAGATCACGCGCGACAGGCCGTCGAAGGCGGCGAGCCGCGGCGCGGGGTCGGTTTCGAAGTCGGCGAAGATGTCGTCTTCCACGATCAGCACGTCGTGCTCGGCGGCCAGCGTCAGCACGCGATGCGCGACGGCCGGCGCGAGCGTCGCGCCGGTGGGGTTGTGGACGGCCGAATTCGTCACGTACAGGCGCGGCCGGTGCTCGGCCAGCACGCGCGCGAACTCGGCCGGATCGGGGCCGTTGGCCGTGTAGCGCACGCTGACCAGCTCGACGCGATGCGCACGCAGCAGCGCCTGGAAATTGAAGTAGCACGGGTCGTCCACCACCACCGTGTCGCCCGGTTCGAGCAGGAAGCGGCACACCAGATCGAGCGCGTGCGTGCCGCTGTCGGTCAGCAGGATCTGGTCGGCAGCGGCCTCGATGCCGTGCTGCGCGAGCCGCCAGGCAAGCTGCTGGCGCAGCGCCGGCAGGCCGAGCGGCGCGCCGTAGTCGGCCAGGTCGTGCTGGCCGTCGCGCGCCACGGTGCGCAGCGCGCGGCGCAGCCCGTCGTCGGGCAACCAGTCGGCCGGCAGCCAGCCCGCGCCCGGTTTCAGCGCCGCGCTGCCGGCTTCGAGCGATTGCCGCGTCAGCCACAGCGGGTCCAGCTCGCGATCGAGGCGTGGCGCGACGTCGGCCAGCGCGAATGGCGGTGCATGCCCCGCCACGAAGAAGCCCGAACCGCGCCGCGCAGACAACGCGCCCTCGGCCACCAGCCGGTCGTAGGCATCGACCACCGTCGATTTCGAGATGCCGAGCGCTTCCGCCATCGAGCGGATCGACGGCACGCGCGCACCGGGCATCAGCGCACGGCTGGCGATGCGGGTGCGCAAGGTCGCCATCACCTGCGCCACGCGGCTGCCGTCGCCCGCGCTTTTGGGTGGGATTGTGGAGTGGATGTCCGCCATCTGTACGGGGCTCCGATCAGTACAGTTTGCTGAAATTGTGCTGCTCCGTAGCTTACCCCGGAAGCGCGCGCGTGGGATGCTGCCCCATCCTTCCCCGACCACGGTGTCCACGTTCATCATGCAGAACTCCACCCAAGGCTGGTTCAGCGGTTTCCTCGGTGTCCTGATCTTCAGCGGCTCGCTGCCGGCGACGCGCATCGCCGTGCTCGGTTTCGACCCGGTGTTCCTGACCGTGGCGCGCGCGGCGATCGCCGGGCTGATCGCCATCGCGCTGCTGCTCGCGTTTCGCGAGACGCGGCCGGCGCGCGCCGACCTGATGCCGCTCGCGATCGTCGCGCTCGGCGTGGTGGTGGGCTTTCCGCTGCTGACCGCGCTCGCGCTGCGTCACATCACATCGGCGCACGCGATCGTGTTTGTCGGTCTGTTGCCGCTCGCTACCGCCCTGTTCGGCGTGGTGCGCGGCGGCGAGCGGCCGCACGCGGCGTTCTGGCTGTTCTCGTCGATCGGCAGCGCCGCCGTGGTGGGCTTCGCGCTGCGCAACGGCGGCGGCGCCTCGCTGGCGGGCGACCTGCTGATGCTGGCGGCGATCCTGGCCTGCGGCCTGGGCTATGCGGAAGGCGCGCGGCTGTCGCGCCGGCTCGGCGGCTGGCAGGTGATTTCGTGGGCGCTGGTGCTGGCCTTGCCGTTGATGCTGCCGCTCGCCATCGCGAGCCGCCCCGCGTCGTTCGCCGCGATCGGCGCGCCGGCCTGGTGGAGTCTCGCCTACGTATCGCTGTTCAGCATGCTGATCGGCTTCGTGTTCTGGTATCGCGGGCTGGCGCTCGGCGGCATCGCGGGCGTGGGCCAGCTCCAGTTGCTGCAACCTTTCTTCGGACTCCTGCTGGCGGCGTGGCTGCTGCACGAAGCGGTGCCGGCCTCGATGCTGGCCGTGACCGCGGTGGTGGTCGCCTGCGTGGCCTGCGCGCGGCGTTTCGCCGGCCCGCCAGCGGTGCGGCCGGCACGCGGTTGAATCCTGGCGGATGCGTGGCATTCCTTACCACTTGGTCCGGCACGGTTTCATGACGACGATGTCAATTCGACCGACGCGGCATGCGCCCGGTCGAACCATTCAGGGCAATCGTTAACTGTCACGAAACTGCCTAAGTGCGGGGGCTAGGATCGGGCGATCGTCCCAAACCACAATCCCACCGTCCGCCATGAGCCAACCTACTTCGTCTTCCATCGATCTCGGTCGATCGAAAGGCTTCGGCCTGATCGTCTTCTTCGTCATTCTTGTTGCAGGGGGCGGCTACGTGCTGACCCACCTGCTCGCGGATCTCGCACCGGTCGGTAACCATTCGCTGTTTCCGTACTTCCTGCTCGGCGTGGCGCTGCTGATCGCGCTCGGCTTCGAGTTCGTCAACGGCTTCCACGACACCGCGAACGCGGTCGCCACCGTGATCTACACGCACTCGCTCACGCCGAACATCGCGGTGGTATGGTCCGGCCTCTGGAATTTCATGGGTGTGCTGCTGTCGAGCGGCGCGGTGGCGTTCGGGATCCTGCAACTGCTGCCGGTCGAGCTGATCCTGCAGGTGGGCAGCGGCGCCGGCTTCGCGATGGTGTTCGCGCTGCTGATCGCGGCGATCGTCTGGAACCTCGCGACCTGGTATTTCGGCCTGCCGTCGTCCAGCTCGCACACGCTGATCGGCTCGATCATCGGCGTCGGCCTGATGAACCAATTGATGCACGGCGCGTCGGGCACGAGCGGCGTGGATTGGGGCCAGGCCGGCGGCGTCGGCAAGGCGCTGCTGTTCTCGCCGCTGGTGGGCTTCCTGTTCTCGGGCCTGCTGCTGCTGGTCCTGAAGGCCGTCGTGAAGGCGCCGGCGCTCTACAAGGAACCGCCGAAGGACCAGCCGCCGCCGTTCTGGATCCGCTGCCTGCTGATCCTGACGTGCACGGGCGTGTCGTTCGCGCACGGTTCGAACGACGGCCAGAAGGGCATGGGCCTGATCATGCTGATCCTGATCGGCACGGTGCCGACCGCCTACGCGCTGAACAAGGCGGTCACGCCGGCCGAAACGCAGACCTTCATCGCCGTGGCGCACCAGGCCTCGACCACGTTCGGCAAATACGCCAACGGCGTCGCCGCCCCGACCAACTCGCGCGCCGTGGTCGAAACCTACGTGCAGACGCGTCAATTGACGCCGGACACGGTGCCGGCCATGCAGCAACTGTCGAACTCGCTGGCCTCGGCTGTGGGCTCGACCGTGGGCTCGACCGGCTCGATGGCCGACATGCCGCAAGGCCAGATCGACAACGTGCGCAACACGATGTATCTCGTGTCCGAAGCGATCCGCCTGATGGACAAGGCCAAGCAGCCGAACTTCTCGGCCGACGACCGCAGCGCGATCGACAACTATCGCTCGCAGCTCGACCACTCCACCAAGTTCATCCCGACCTGGGTCAAGGTGGCCGTGGCGCTCGCGCTCGGCCTCGGCACGATGGTGGGCTGGAAGCGGATCGTCGTGACGGTCGGCGAGAAGATCGGCAAGCAGCATCTGACTTATGGCCAGGGCGCATCGGCCGAGGCGGTAGCGATGATCACGATCGGCGCGGCCGACATGTACGGCCTGCCGGTGTCGACGACGCACGTGCTGTCGTCGGGCGTGGCGGGCACCATGGCCGCCAATGGCTCGGGCCTGCAATGGGGGACGGTGCGCAGCCTGGTGCTGGCCTGGGTGCTGACGCTGCCGGCCTCGATCGTGCTGGCCGGGGGGTTGTACTGGCTGTTTCACGCGATCGCTTGATGGTAGCGGCGGTTCCGGTTCGGTCGTTGTTTTGATGTGTTGATTGGAGGCCGTCTCGCGGGGTTCGCGGCGAGATGGCCTCCCGGCAGGCGGCCCGGTTCCAGCCGGATTGCCGCGCAAGATTCGGAGCGCCGCGCGAGCGCGCGGCCTCTACGATGATCGCCAGCCCATTGCGTGGAGATTCATCGTGACTGCCAGCCTCGAACGGCGTTCGCCGTTCACGCCCGCCTCCCCTTCCCCTTCTCTTTCGTCGGTATTGCGTGCCGAGTCCGAATGGCGCGCGATTCGTGACGCGTTGAATGCGCACGGGGTGGCTGTCATTCGCGGCCTGCTCGATCGCAATGCCTGCGACACGTGGATTGCCGGCTACGACGACGCCTCGCGCTATCGCAGCCGCATCGTGATGGCGCAGCACAACTTCGGCCGCGGCGAATATCGATATTTCGGTTACCCGCTATCGCCCGCGCTGGCCGCGCTGCGCCGCGATCTCTATGCGCCGCTCGCGCCGATCGCCAACGACTGGAACCGCGCGCTCGGCATCGACACGCGCTATCCGGCCGATCACGACGCGTTCCTGCAGCGCTGTCACGCGGCCGGCCAGACTCGGCCGACGCCGCTGATCCTGCGCTACGGCGAAGGCGACTACAACTGTCTGCATCAAGACCTTTACGGCGAGCACGTCTTTCCGCTGCAGGTCGCGATCCTGCTGTCACAGCCGGGCGAGGATTTCACGGGTGGGGAGTTCGTGCTGACCGAGCAGCGCCCGCGCATGCAGTCGCGCGCCGAGGTGGTGCCGCTGGCGCGCGGCGACGCGGCGATCTTCGCCGTGCATGGGCGGCCGGTGCAGGGCACGCGCGGTGTGTACCGCGTCAACTTGCGGCATGGCGTGAGCCGGCTGCGCTCGGGGCATCGGCATACGCTCGGGGTGATTTTTCACGACGCGCAGTAAGCGCGACACGTATGCGGATTGGTGCTTCGGTGGTTCGGTGCTTTGGCACTTTGGGGCTTCGGCGCTTCGGCGCTTCGGCGCTTCGGCGCTTCAGCGCTTCGCGACGCTTGCCCGCAAGCGGTCGCCCGCGTTCGCCGCCATCCGCGCATAACCGGGCAAGGTCAGCAGTGCGAGCACGCCGGCCGCCAGGAACGCCCAGCGAAAATCGGCCATCACGTAGTGCGTGCCGGTTGCATCGCCGCGCAACAGCGAGGCCAGCCGCAACGACATCGCGCCGAACGCGATACCCATGCCGATCGTCATCTGCTGCGCCGCACTCGACAACGTGCTGGCCGCGCTCGTCTGCTTCGGCGGGACGTCGGCGAACGCCAGCGTGGCCAGCGTCGAGAACTGCATCGAGCGCGACAGCCCGTAGACGAACACCACCACCAGCGTGATGATCAACGGCGTCGACGCAGTCAACCAGCCGCACGCGATCGTCGAAAAACCGGCGATCGTCACATCGACCAGCGCCACGCGCCGGAAGCCGAAGCGATCGAGAATCCACGAGGTCAGCGCCTTCATGCCGAGGTTGCCGGTGGCGCTGGCCAGCAGCAGCAGGCCCGACTGGAACGGCGACATGCCGAAGCCCACCTGGAACAGCAGCGGTTGCAGATACGGCACCGCGTTGATCGCAACGCGCGTGACCGAGCCGGTGAAGATCGTGACCGAGAACGTCCGCACCTTGAGCGTGGTGAAGTCGAGCAGCGGGTGCGGCGTGCGCTTGGCATGCCACCAGGCCGCCGCGCCGAACACGATGGCGGCGGCGATCAGGCCGATCGCTTCGACGAAGTTCGCGTCCTGCTGGCCGGCGGCTTCGGTGCCGCACAGCATGCAGGTCAGCGTGGCCCCCGACAGCACGAAACCGAGCCAGTCGAGCGGCCGCGCCTCTTCCGAACGCTCGTTGCGTACCAGCAGCATCACGCACACCAGCGCCGCGATGCCGAGCGGCACGTTGAGCAGGAAGATCCAGCGCCACGACGCGTAGGTCGTGATGAAGCCGCCCACCGGCGGTCCCACCACTGGCGCCACGATGCCGGGCCACGTGATGGTGGCGATCGCGCGCATCAATTGGGCTTTGTCGGTGCTGCGCACGACGATCATCCGCCCGACCGGCACCATCATGGCGCCACCCACGCCTTGCAACAACCGCGCGGCCGTAAACGTGCCGACGCTGTCGGACAGGCCGCACAACACCGACGCGATCGTGAACACCGCAATCGCCGAGCCGAACACCGTGCGCGCGCCGAAGCGATCCGCGATCCAGCCGCTGATCGGAATGAACACCGCGAGCGCCAGCATGTAGGCCGTCATCCCGAGACTCAGCGCATTCGGGCCGACGCCGAACGACTTCGCCATCTGCGGCAATGCGGTCGCGATGACGGTGGTGTCGAGATACTCCATGAAGAAGGTCGCGGCCACGAGATACGGGAGGAAACCTGTCGTCTGACGACGATCGACGCTGCTGTCGGTCATACGAGATATATCGAGCGGAATGGGATCAGGCGAAGGATGCCGAGTGGCGTGCGGGAGGTCAGAGCCGCACCGCGCATCCGTGTGTTGCGGCGACGATGGTACTCCGATTGCATGACGTGCAGCACGGCGCCCCGCGCGGGAGCGCGGGTTTATCGATCGGCGCAAGGCGAATGCGCGTTACGGAACGCTTACGCCCTGCCGTTTCGGCTCAGACTTCGGTCGCGAGCAGCGCGTCGAGCTGGTCCTGCGTCAGCGATTTCAGCTCGACGCTCGATTCTCCGTGGAAAATCATCGAACCATAGACTTCAGCAAGACAACTGCTTGCGCTGTCGAGCGCGTAGTCGTCATGGATCTCGGCCGGCACATACACTTCACGCCAGGCATTGATCGCGGATTCAATTCTCACGATGGAAATCGGCTGAGTTGCTTTATCGCTGGAAGTTGCAGTCATGATTCCTTGCTGTCGATCCCGATGCAGCGGATTATCTAAATAATCCAATTCATCGCGTCAATTGAATGACCGGATAGCGGATGCAATTCGATCCGTATCGGGGACGCGTAGCATACCACTGCCATTCGCCGTATCGACATACTTCGATTTTTAATGGAGAAAATCGGAAATACAAAAGACAAAACCCCCACTGCATTCGCAGCGGGGGTTCTGAAGGGGAAGCCTGACGATTACCTACTTTCACACGGGCAATCCGCACTATCATCG
>NZ_BAAILN010000108.1:4102-12527 GCF_054589155.1 Burkholderia sp. 3C | reverse complement strand
GCACACCATCACGTAGCCGAAGGTGGTCGACCAGAACACCGAGCCAATGATGCCGCGCGGCACGTTGCGCGACGCGTCGCGGGTTTCTTCCGAGGTGTGCGCCGAGGCGTCGAAACCGGTGATCGTGTAGGCGGTCAGCAGCAGGCCGGACAGGAAGGCCATCGCCATCGTCTGCTTCGGCCACATGCCGCCGTCGGTGCCGGTGAAGTTGGTGAACGTGGTCAGGCGCGACAGGTCGAGCTTGACCGGCGAGTAGTAGAGCAGCGCGGCGACCAGCAGGATCGTCACGACGAAGATCAGGTATCCCGACAAATCGGTGATCAGGCTCGTGAGGCGGATGCCGCGATGGTTGAGCAGTGCCTGCGACGCGGTGATCACGGTGAGGAACAGCGTTTGCGCGCCCCAGCCGAGCGAATCGGGCGACACACCGAACAGCGGCGCGATCAGCGTCTTGAAGAACGGATCGTAGGTGCCGTAGTTGATCGCGGCCACCACGAACACCAGGCCGAGCAGGTTCAGCCACGCGGTGAGCCAGCCCCAGGTCTTGCCGCCGAGAATCGAGCCCCAGTGATACAGGCCGCCGGCCGTCGGATACGACGAGGCGATCTGCGCCATCGCGGCCGCCACCACCATCGCGAACAGCGAGCCGAGCGGCCAGCCCAGCCCGATCGATGCGCCGCCGGCCGCCGACAGGCCCAGCTGGAACGACGTGATGCCGCCCGACAGAATGCAGATCAGCGAAAACGACACTGCGAAGTTCGAGAACGCCCCCATCCGGCGCGACAGCTCCTGCGCGTACCCCATCTGGTGCAGCAGCCTGACGTCGTCGTCAGCGGGGCCGGCCGGGGTGGCCGTGTGTTTGATGTCCATGACGAATCCTTTTCATGTACGCGAGCGGCCTTGCCGCGCGCGGGATGCCCGATAGCCGATGTCGTTGCGCTCAGGCCGCCGTGAAGCAGTTGTCCACATACAGGTGCGCGCCGTTGACGAACGACGCATCGTCGCTCGCCAGGAACAGCGCGGCCTGCGCCACTTCCTCGGGCGCGCACAGCCGCCCCTGCTGCGCCGACAGCGCCGCCTCGCTCGCGTCGAACCCGTATTGCGCCAGCGCGCTGATCTCGCGCTGCCCGTGCGGCGTGTTGATGAAGCCCGGATTCACGGCATTGCAGCGAATGCCGCGGTCGCGATACTCCACGGCGATCGCCCGCGCGAACATCGCGCACGCGCCCTTGGTGGTGCAATACAGCACCTCGAGCGGCGTGGCCGCCACCGACGAGATCGACGCGGTGCACACGATCGAGCCGCGCCCCGCCTCCAGCATGTGCGGCAGCACGGCCCGCGTCATCATGAACATGCTGCGCACGTTGACGTCCATGAGCCAGTCGTAGTCCTCATCAGTCGTATCGAGGAACGGTTTGACGACGATGCTGCCCGCGTGATTGAACAGCACGTCGATGCGCGCGAAGCGCTGCACCACGCCGGCCACGGCGGCGTCCACGGCGTCGCGCCGCGACACGTCGGCCGCGAAGAATTCCGCCACCCCGCCCTCGTCGCGAATGCGCGCCACCACCGCCTCGCCGGCCTCCACGTTGCGATCGATCACCGCCACCTGCGCGCCCTCGCGCGCGAACAGCAGCGACGCCGCGCCGCCGGCTCCGGTCGCCCCGCCCGACACGATCGCCACCTTGCCGGCCAGCCGCTCGCGCCCGGCCGGGGTGGTGCCTTGCTTGCCCATGCTCATTCGATGCCTCCCGATGTGGTGATGGCAACACGGTAGGCGCACCGAAATGGCGCGACTATCCAGAATTGGCAAAATGTCGATGGCAATCCGAAATAGTCGGCCGCACGGTGCGGGCATGGCGTGTGCGGCTGCTCGTCTATTTTGGCGGGCCTACACTGGGCCTCACGGAATGCGGCCCTCACGCGACAGCCAATTCAGAAATGGGTTTCGATCTCACCACTGCCGTTGCCACCCACACCTGCCGCAGCGTCGAGGAGCAGGCGTCGCTGCTCGACGCCTGGAACCAGAGCTATTGCCAGATCTCGCGCGGCAGCTTCGACGGCTCGATCACCTCGTTTACCGCCGGCAGCGTGCGCATCCATGTCGAGCGCCTGAACCGCACCGTCTATCAGCGTGGCGAGGTTGCGCACGACCGCATCGCCGTGGGCATTCCGTTCCAGCTCGAAGGGCATGCGCTGTTGTGCGGCGAGACAAGCCATCGCGACGCGCTGCATGTGTTCTCCGGCAGCAACGGTTTCGAATTCCTGTCGCCCGACCGGCACCTGGTGGTGAACCTCGAAATCACCGCCGCCGACACGCGCAGCGACAGCGTGCGCGAGCAACTGCGCGAGATCGGCGAACGGCTGGCCGGCCGCGCCGGCATCCGCAACGCCGAGCCGTTGCGGCTCGACGCATTTCGCACCACCTTGGCGCAGATGCTGTCGGCGATCCAGGACACGCCGGCGCTGCTCGACGATCCGCAGGTGGCCGCCTCGCTGGAGCGCAGCGCCGTGTTCGGGCTGGCCGACGTGCTGCCCGACCCGCTCGCGCACGACGCCGCTGCGGCCACGCGCACCCACCTCACGCATCGCACCGCGCGCCACTGGCAACTGGTGCGCGCCGTGCGCGAGCTGGTGGAAGGCTCGCCCGACGGCCCGCTGACCGTGGCCGAATTGTGCGTGCGATTGCGCGCGAGCCGCCGCACGCTGCAATACGCGTTCGAGGCATCGCTCGGCGTCAATCCGTTCACGTACATGCGCGCGGTGCGGCTCGGGCATGCGCGCCGCGAATTGCAGCGCGCCGACACCGTGACCGAGGCCGCCACGCGCTGGGGCTTCTGGCATCTCGGCAACTTCTCGAACGAGTACCGCGAACAGTTCGGAGAACTACCTTCCGAAACCTTGCGCCGGCATCGCGGGCACGGTTGAGACGGTGGCCGGCGCATCGCCGACTCTCGCGTGGCTCCATGAATTCGCCACCGGCTGGTGCTCATCAAACGCGCGACGCGCTCCTATACTGGCCTGCCATCGAATGCCGCCCAGGAGCGCTTTTTCATGAACGATTCACTCGTTGTCCGCGACGCACGCCCCACCGATTTCGCAGCGTGGCTGCCGCTCTGGGATGGCTACAACGCGTTTTATGGCCGCTCGGGCGACACCGCGCTGCCGCGCGAGATCACCGACCTGACGTGGCGGCGCTTCTTCGACGGCTACGAACCGATGCGGGCGATGGTGGCGGAGCTGGATGGCGCGATCGTCGGCCTCGTGCATTTTCTCTACCACCGTCACACCACGCTCGCCGGGCCGATCTGTTATCTGCAGGACTTGTTCACGCTCGATGCGGCGCGCGGCAAGGGCGTCGGGCGCGCGCTGATCGAGGCCGTGTATCGCGAGGCGAGGCGCGACGGCGTCGAGCGCGTGTATTGGCAAACTCATGAAACCAATGCGACGGCGATGAAGCTGTACGACCAGGTGGCGAACAAGTCGGGATTTTTGGTTTATCGGCAGCAGATGTAGGCGAGCCTCAGCGAGAAGCATCGCGCCGGCGCGGGCACGTCGCATAGGCGCTGCGTGTTTCTCCCGATGTGCGCCGCGCCCCCGCCCCGATATTCTCTGGATACAGAGTTCGGCATTCGGTAGACGATTTCACCGATCCCTCAAGACAATCCACGCCGCTCTGCTCCCCCACGATTCGCCCACCGCCGAGGACGCGCGATGAAGATGCCGGATTGCCTGTTTGGCCGCTCCACGAGCACCGACCTCGACGAACCGCTGCTGCTGGGAGAAACCGGCTTCTCGTTCGCCCATACGCAACGCCCGGCCGCGCCGCTCGCGCAGTGGGCGCACGGCGGCGTGCCCGCTGCGGCGCGTGCGGCGTTGCAGGCGCAGGCCGGCTTCGCCGACCCCGAAACGCTGTCGTACGTGCCGCTGGAGCGCGATTCGCTCGGCGGCGTCGAGGCCGAATGGATTCTCGTGCGCGCCGCGGCCGGCCTGCTGTCGATCTTCGTGCGCGACGCGCGCGGCGGCGAGGCCGGCCAGTTGCTCGACGACATGCGCTTCGCGGTGGCCGAGGCGCGGCGCTTCCGCGCGGCCGCCGCGCTGGTGTTCGTGCAGCAGGCGCGCGGCGGCGACCTCGCGCGCTGCCTCGACGCGGTGCGCGCCGCGTGCCAAGCGGCGGATGCGATCATCAAGCCGGGCCGCCTGCACGCCGCGCCGGCCGGCGCGAACGACCTGCCCGCCTGGTTCTGCTGCCTTCCGGCAAACTGAGGCGGCAAGCCGCCACGCCCCGCCGAACCGCCCGCCTGCGCTTGCGCGCAACACCCCGCCGCCGCCCCTCTTCCGTGCTGGTAAGCTAACGGTATTCTGTATCCATAGATGCCGTGACCATGCCAGCGAAACTCTTGAAAATCCAGGCGCGCACCGATTACGTCGACGAGGTCTATCGCGTGCTGCGCGACGCCATCACCGAAGGCTCGATCGCGCCGGGCACCCGTATCGTCCAGGAAGAAATCGCCGAGCAGTTGTCGGTGTCGCGCTCGCCAGTGCTGCAGGCGTTCCGCCTGCTGAAGAAGGACGGCCTCGTGGAAGACGCGCCGGGGCGCGGCCTGCAGGTCGCGCCGCTCGACGCCGAACGCATCGGCCATCTCTACGAACTGCGCGGCGCGCTCGACAGCCTCGCCGCCCGGCTCGCGGCGCGCAAGCGGGTCAAGCTCGACAAGGCGCTGATCGCCACCGGCCGCAAGCTCTCGAAGGGCGACGACATCAAGGCGATGATCGAGGCCGACATGGCCTTTCACAGCGCGATCTACGCCGCCTCGGGCAACCCGCTGATCGTCGACAACGCGCAGTTGCACTGGATGCTGCTGCGCCGCGTGATGGGCGCCGTGCATCGGGTGGCCGGCCAGCGCAAGAGCGTCTGGGACGAGCACGCGGCGATCGCCGAGGCGATCGCGCAGGGCGACGAGGAACTGGCCGCGAAGCTCAGTAGTCAGCACACCGAATATGCACGCGAGAACCTCGTGCACAACATGGCCGAAGCAGTGGCCTGAACGCCAACGCGCCGGCGGACACATAGCCCGCCGGCGCGATGACATCAGGATGCGTTGACGCCACGCATCCTTTCCCTCAAGCCCGCGTGCGACGCGAATTCACCAGCGCGGGCGGCACCAGCAACACCAGCACCCCACCCACCACCAGGCTCGCCGACAGCACCAGCACGCCGGCCCCGGCCGATCCCGTGGCGTTCTTGATCACGCCGATCAGCGACGGGCTGACCACGCCCGAAATGCTGCCGACCGAATTCGCCAGCGCAAGGCCCGCGGCCGCTGCCGCGCCGCCGAGAAACGCGGGCGGCAGCACCCAGAACTGCGAGATCGTCGTCATCACGCCCATCGTGCCGATCGTCAGGCCGATCATCGCGAGCGCGGTGGAATGCGCGAACGCCACGCTCAGGCCCAGCCCGAGCGCACCCACCAGCCCCGGCACGATCAGGTGCCAGCGCCGCTCGCCGCTGCGGTCGGAGCTCTGGCTGACCAGCACCATCGCGATCGCGCCGGCCGCATACGGAATCGCCGTCAGCAGCCCGACGTTGAGCGGATTCGACACGCCGCTCGACTTGATCAGCGTCGGCAGCCAGAAGCTCACGCCGTACAGCCCCATCGTGTAGAAAAAGTAGATGCCGCTGACCAGCAGGATCTTCGCGCTGAACAGGCCCTCGCGCACCGATTGCAGCGCGCCCTTGGGTGCTTCCTCGCGCAGCTTGCGCTCGATCGCGGCCTTCTGATCGGCATCGAGCCAGTTGGCGTCGGCCACCTTGTCGTCGAGGAAGAAGAACGCGATCGCGCCGAGCACGATGGTCGGCACGCCTTCCAGCAGGAACAGCCACTGCCAGCCGGCCATGCCGTGCGCGCCGCCGAGCTGCGTCATGAGCCAGCCCGACAGCGGCCCGCCAACCACCCCCGACATCGGAATGCCGGTCATGAACAGCGCCGTCACCTTCGAGCGGCGTGACGGCGGAAACCAGTACGTCAGGTACAGCACGATGGCCGGAAAGAAGCCGGCCTCGGCCACGCCGAGCAGGAAGCGCATGACGTAGAACTGCGTGGCCGTGTGCACGAACATCATGCCGGCCGACAACAGCCCCCAGGTCACCATGATCCGCGCGATCCAGCGTCGCGGCCCCACGCGCAGCAGCATCAAGTTGCTTGGCACTTCGAACAACAAATAGCCGATGAAGAACACGCTGGCGCCGAAGCCGTAGATCGCTTCGTTAAAGCCGAGATCGGTCAGCATCTGGAGCTTCGCGAACGCGACGTTGATGCGGTCCAGGTACGCGGCGAGATAGCAGAGGAACAGGAACGGCACGAGCCGGACGGTCGCTTTCGCGAACGCCGACGACTCGCCGCCTTCCATATACGCGGCAGGGCTGGGGGAACTCATGGTTGTCTCCTGAGGGGCCTGGCAAATGCCGGCCGGGCGGGCGCCATCTGGGGAGCGTCTCCGCCGGCCGGTGTGGGGGTTCAACCGGCGCGAATCAGTCGAACATGTCCGGCTGCGTCGCGACCAGGTCGTTCCAGAGCGTCTGGAAGTGGAGCCAGCCGATGTATTCGCTGCCCACGTGTTCGCGGCTGTAGCGCGCGCTTTCGGGCTTCACTTCCCTCGGCACCACGCCGGTCGCCTCGATCATCAGTTGCTGGCGGCAGCAGCGTTCGAGCGCGATGAACCAGAACGCGGCGGCATCGATGCTGTGGCGGCTCGCCGTCAGCAGGCCGTGGTTCTGGTGGATCGCGGCTTTCACGCCGGCGAACGCGTTGGCGACCTTGTTGCCGCCCTTCACTTCCACCGCCACCTTGCCCGCTTCCTCGCCGATCACGACGTGGTCTTCGAAGAACGCGGCGGCGTCCTGCGAGATCGGCGCGAGCGGCTTGCCGAGCGCGGCGAACGCGGTGCCGTACACGGTGTGCGCATGACACATCGCGACGATGTCCTGGTGCTGCTCGTGCACGGCGGCATGCAGCACGAAGCCCGCGCGGTTGATCGCGTATTCGCCTTCCACCACGCGGCCGGTGTGGTCGGCGCAGATCAGGTTCGACACCTTCACCTGCGCGAAATGCACGGCCATCGGGTTGGTCCAGTACAGGCCCGGATGTTCGGGATCCCGAATCGTCAGGTGGCCGGCGAAGCCGTAATCGAAGCCGTGCTGCGCGAACGCTCGGCAGGCGGCGACGAGCCGCTCCTTCAAGTGCTGGCGATGCGCCGCGTGCGATTCGAACGTCGGCAGTTCGGGAAAGATCAACCCTTCCTGATCGGGTTGGTAGATCGACACCTTTCCCGGCTTGACGATCGATTCGGCCGGGCGTTCGGCGACTGTGGACATGAGATTGCCTCCTTCGACATAGTGGGGTGACGAGATGCGGCGCGGCCTCCCACTGCCTGCCCTGCGCCGCCGATACCGTTGTCGTCTGTCGCGCGACTTGCGTTGACAAACGAACGCTGTTCATACAAACATGAACCACATTCATACTCAAAGATCGAGCACGAGCCGCTTGCCGGCCGGCAGCGACACGCAGGCGGTCAGGTGATCGCGGCGCTCGTCCTCATCGAGGATGGTGTCGTTGTGCTGCACCTCGCCTTCGAGGTAGCGCAGCTTGCAGGTCGCGCACAGGCCCGCGCAGCACGAGGTGGGCACCGCGATGCCCACCGCGCCGAGCGCATCCACCAGGCTCTCGCCCGCCTTCAGCATCACCACCTGCCCGGTGCTCGCGATCGTCACCTCGCATTCGCCAGCCGCCGAATCGCCACCGCCCGCCTCGGCCTTCGGCCGGTCCGGCGCCTTGAAATGCTCGAAGTGCACGGTGCCGGCCGGCCAGTGCGCGGCAGCTTCGGCGCAGGCCGCCATGAAGCCGGCCGGGCCGCAGTAATACACGTGCGTGCCGGGCACGTGGCGCTTCAGCAGTTGCTTCACGTCGAAGCGCAGGTGGTCCAGCCCTTCGTCGTAGTGATCGTGCAGCTTGCCGGCGCGGCGCATCGCGTCGAGTTCGGGGCCGAACGCGGCGGCCTCGGCGTTGCGCGCGCAGTAGTGCATGTCGTACGCGATGCCGCGCGCGTCCAGTTCGTGCGCCATCGCCTTGATCGGCGTGACGCCGATGCCGCCCGCGATCAGCACGACGCGCGCGGCGTCGCGCGCCAGCGCGAAGTGATTGCGCGGCCGGCTGATCGTCACGATGTCGCCGGCGCGCAGTTGCTCGTGCACGGCGCGCGAGCCGCCGCGGCCGTTCTCGTCCTTCAGCACGGCGATCACGTAGCGGTGCCGTTCGCCCGGCGCATTACTGAGCGAATACTGGCGAATCACGCCCTGCTTCAGATGGACATCGATATGCGCACCGGCCTCGAACGGCGGCAGCGGCGCGCCGCCCGGGCTGACCAG
>NZ_BAAILN010000108.1:0-4002 GCF_054589155.1 Burkholderia sp. 3C | reverse complement strand
TGATGCCGCGCCCTTCGTAGCGCACCTGCCTGACCCTCACGTCGAGGGTGTCGGCGGCCGCGTCGCGCGCGGACTCGGCCGCCTCCTGCGCGGGGGCCAATGCGGCTTCCAGTTCGGTTTCCATGCGGTGTTTCCTTGTTGCTTGGCAGGCGGCGCGCTCGCGCGCGGCGAGCGCGCCGCCGGTAAGGCGCCGGCGTGTCAGCGCTTCAGCGATTGCTCGAGATCGTCGAAGCGGCCCCGCACGAACTCGGCGCGCTCGGCGCCCTTCATCGGCTCGCTCTGCGTCAGGATCTCGACCACCGACTTCAGCACCTTGCGCCGGCGCGCCACTTCTTCCTCGACGGTTTCGCCCTCGGCAATCTCGAACACGTTGCCCGAGCAATAGCTGTTCGGCGCGCCGGCCAGCTCGCGGAACCATTCGGTGAAGCCCTGCGCCGACGACGGCGGATTGGTGCCGCGCACCGCGTCGCGCAGCATCTTGCGGAACTGGTAGAGGCCCGCGTCGAAGCGGGTCGGATGTTCGAGCGCATGCACGGCAATCGGGCGCTGGCTGATGATCGCCTCGTAGTCGCCCGGCGCGTACTGCGCCTGCTTGTAGTGCGCGCGCTCGCGGTGGTTCGGCGGGATCGGCGGCAGCTCGTCGAGCTTGTACTGGCCGAAGCGCTCGGGGCGGCGCATCGCCACCTGGCCTTCGAGGAAGTCGATCGACTCGTAGCCCACCAGCGCCTTGTTGCCCACGCCGCGCGTGTCGATGCCCGGCCCCATCACGCGCCAGCCGATCATCTTGCTGTTCTCGTCGTCCACCGGCACCGTCCAGCGAATGATGTGGAAGCGGCTGAACAGCTTCTTCTGCGAGCCGTCCTCGGACGTGTAGGCGTGCAGGCTCAGGTTCGGCAGCACCTGATGCTGCACGCGCACGAACAGGCGATCCTTGTCGACGCGGCGCGCGCCCGCGCAGGCGAGGCTCCGGCCGCCCTGCACCGGCACGAAGTTCATGTCGGGCGCCACTTCCATCGAGGCCGCGCCGACCTCGTCGAACGTGGTGCCCTGGAAGTGCCCATCCACCACGCTCTTGCCCGCGTGCAGCGCGGCCGTGTGGTAGTTGTCGGCCGCGTTGTCCTGCACCTGCAGCCAGTTGCAATGCTGGAAGTTGCTGTACGGCACCAGCTCGTCGCCGTCCATCACCGTGAAGTCGCCTTCCCATTCGGGGAACGGCGGTTCGTCCTCGGGCGGCCCCATGTAGGCGAACACCAGGCCGTTGCGCTCGACCGCCTTGTAGGCGCCCTGGCGGATCGAGCAGGCGAACTTCTTGGCCTCCTTCTCCTCCCCCTTCGGGAACGGCACGTGCAGGCAGGCGCCGTCCACGTCGAACACCATGCCGTGATAGCAGCACATGATGCCGTGCTCCTGGATCGAGCCGTATTCGAGCGATGCGCCGCGGTGCACGCAGTGCGCATGCAGCACGCCCACCGCGCCGCTCTTGTCGCGGAACGCCACCAGTTCCTCGTTGAGAATCTTCAGGAAGCGCGGCGTATCGGTCAGTTCGAGCGACATGCACACCGGGTGCCAGAAGCGCCGCATGAATTCGCCGGTCGGCGTGCCCGGCCCGGTTTCCGTCAGCTCGGGATCGTGATCGGGAATCTTGTTCGTGTAGTAGCCGCCGTAGGGAATCAGTTTCCTGGCAACCGGCGCGGCTCCGCCAGCAGTGCGCGGCTCTTCCAGTTTGTCCGATTTGACGCTCATGACTTGCTTCCTCCAGTGATTGATGGGGATCGTGCCGCTTGAATTCTTTTGAACTCTGAACTCTGTATACAGAGCGTAGTGTTCTGAATCCGGAATGTCTGTATGGGTTAACACCGAGATCGCGTTTGGCGTGTGCGCGCCGACCGGGGCGAACGGCGGCTGCGGAGCGCTGGTGCGGGCGGGTGCAAGGCGCGGCACCGCGACGGCGCTGCGGCGCGGAACAACGTGGAGGAAGGGAGAGAAAGCGGGGAAGGATGAAACGGCGGCGACGGCGGCTCGGAGTCGTCACGCGGGCACCGGCCGCCCCTGCCGCCGAGGGTGACGCCCGGGCGCTGGGCCGCTGGGCCTCCGCGACGCTAGCGCACCGCGTCGAGCCGGCTCAGTTCGTCTTCGGTGAACAGCCGCGAGCGCGTCAGGAAGCGCAGG
This sequence comes from Burkholderia sp. 3C, assembly GCF_054589155.1. Classification (NCBI taxonomy): domain Bacteria; kingdom Pseudomonadati; phylum Pseudomonadota; class Betaproteobacteria; order Burkholderiales; family Burkholderiaceae; genus Burkholderia; species Burkholderia sp. 3C. Next base: position 1,833 of record NZ_BAAILN010000108.1, on the reverse strand, counting down.
CCGCTGGTGCCTTCGAGCGAGAACATGCCGCCGATGCCGGGCGTCACGTCGATGATCAGTTGCGTGTGCTGCCACGACGCGTACTGCGAGTCGCTCATGTAGAACGCCATGCCCTCGATCTCGCCGAGGCGCACATCGCCGCCGCCGACGATCAGTTCGCCTTCCTGAAGACACATCGGCGCGCTGCCGTCGCAGCAGCCGCCCGACTGGTGGAACATCAACTGGCCGTGCTTGCGGCTCAGTTCCTGGATCAACTGGCGCGCGGCGTCGGTGGCGACGACGCGCGGTGGCGAATCGGACATGGTGTCTCCTCCCGGCGCGGCGCGCCAACGGTGGCGAGCGGCGCCGGCATGCCGCCCGCCGCCCATCCGTCCGATAGTAGGCAGCGCCGCCCCGCTTCGACAGGCCGGGTTAACCCGCCGAGTTGGCGTCGGCGTCGGCGTCCGGCCGAGGTTGATGGAGCGCTTCGAGCGCCGACACGAGTTGCTTGCTGGCCGTGCCCTGCAGGTATTGCTGCACGTCGCCCTCCACGTGCGCCTGCGCCGCCTGCCAGTGCGGCTCCGCGTCGCGCAGTTTGGCCGTGCCGCTTTCGCTCAGGCGTGCGACCTTGAAGCGCGCATCGCCCTCGGAAAACACGGTCACCCAGCCCGACTGGATCAGCACCTTCATGTTGCGCGAGATGGTGGTCTTGTCGAGCATCGTTATGGTGGCGATCTCGGTGAAGGTGGCCGATTCGAGCCGCGCGAGCACGCGCAGCAGCGCGAATTGCGTGGCCTTGAGGCCGGTGGGGCGCAGCACCTGATCGTAGATGCCGGTCAGCGCGTTGGCCGCGCGCCTGAACTGGATGCAGTAGCAATCGGGAAGCATGGATCGACATGTCGACGCCACCGTGGGCGCCGTCGACGGACAAGGGTGAAGTTACGCCGACGTTACACGCGACGTCGGGCAACGTCAAAACGATTTGACATTCAGCTCGCACGCTACGACGTGCCGCAGCGCTGCCTCGGGGCCGCATCGCGGTGTTGAAGCCGGACTCCGAACCGTTGCTACCCCACGGGCTCGCTCCAGGGCACCGGCGGCACGCGGCGGCACGAGAAACCCGAAGCGCCCCGGCCTCCGCCCCTTACAGCATTTCCGCCAGCACCGCCGGATCGCCGGTCTGAATCCGCAGCCGCCGCGCCTGACGCGGCATCACGACATACATCGCGCCGAGCCACCCCACGCACAGCATGACGAGCTGCTGCAGCAGCATCGCGCCCGGCGAGGCCGCCACCACATGCTTGAACGGATACGCGAGCAGGTTGCCGGCGAGCGATACGACGATGGTCCAGCCCCAGGTGGTCAGCCCGAGCATCACCGCCTGCCGGAAGCTGTAGCGCTCCGGCACCGTGAGCCCATGCCTGGCGAATGCGCGGCGCGTCATGTAACCGACGATCGGCAGACTCAGCACCACGACCGCCGCCAACAGCCCGAATATCACCAGCAGGGCCAGGCCGAACGCGCCGTTCTCCCCGAGCTTCGGCACCATGCCATGCCGCGCCGTCAGGTAGAACACGAACAGGAGCACGATCGCGCCGAGCCAGATCGGCAAGGTCGCGAGCGTGGCGCGCCAGAAGTACGACCACCACACGGCGAGTCGCTGGAAAAAGGACAACGGGGGATGCAGGGTGAACATCGCGGCCTCGATTGGATTGTGATTGGAGTCGGACAGCTTGATGCAACGCGCCGCGCGCACGCGCGACGCCACATGAAAACGCGGCGCACACCCCGTGCCGCGACCTCACGCGAACCGGCCCGGCGGCGCGTCTCTCACGCGCGCCGCCGGGCCGGGGT
>NZ_BAAILN010000107.1:204304-313373 GCF_054589155.1 Burkholderia sp. 3C | reverse complement strand
GGCGCCGGCCCGCATTCCGACGCAATCAGCGAGGGACCGAGCCGCGCGGCCGAGCACACGGCCGCGATGTCCGACGCCGACATCGCGGACACCATCGACGCCTTCGCGCGTGCCGCCGTCGCGGCGCGCGAGGCCGGCTTCGACGCCGTCGAGGTGCATGGCGCGCACGGCTATCTGATCGACCAGTTCGCGTGGCCGGTCACAAACCGGCGCGCCGACGCCTACGGCGGCGACGCGGCCGGCCGCATGCGCCTCGCCGCCGAGGTGGTGCGCGCGATCCGCCGCGAGGCCGGCGCGCTGCCGATCCTGTTCCGCTTTTCGCAATGGAAGCTGCAGGACTACGGCGCGCGGCTCGCGCACACGCCGCAGGAATTGGAGCAGCTCCTCGCGCCGATCGTCGATGCCGGCGCGGATCTGCTGCATGCCTCCACGCGCCGCTACTGGCAGCCCGAATTCGACGGCTCGCCGCTCGGGCTCGCGGGCTGGGCGAAACAGCTGACCGGGCTGCCGACCATCATGGTCGGCTCGGTCGGGCTGGAGGGCGGCGACGTGGTGGGCGCGTTGCGCGAAGGCGAGCACGCCGCCACGGTCGGCCCGCTCGCGCCGGTCGAGGCGCGCCTCGCGGCCGGCGAGTGCGACCTGGTCGCGGTGGGACGCGCGCTGATCGCGAACCCGGACTGGGCGAACCTCGTGGCGGCGCAGCGCCTCGACGCGTTGCGGCCGTTCGACAAGGGGCTGCTGGCGACGTTGTGACGCGCCCGAACGGCCATGCGCTCCGGCTTCGGGACAACCCGGATTGCCGCAGCCGGCTCCCACCCGTATCTTTCTACATCATACGTATGATCTAGAGAGTCATTCATGGCAACCCTGCACCGGCAGGTACTGAACCAGATGGGCGAGCAGATCTGCTCGGGGCAACTCGCCCCGGGCGAGGTGCTGCCGTCCGAGGACGAGCTTGCCGAGCGGCTCAAGGTGAGCCGCATCACGATCCGCGAGACGGTCAAGTCGCTGTCCGCCAAGGGCATGCTGCAGGTGCGGCGGCGCTACGGCACGATCGTGCTGCCGCGCTCGCAATGGCAACTGTTCGATCCCGACGTGATCCACTGGCGCGCCCGGGCGGGCACAGTGGACGACGCGCTGATCCAGGATCTGATGGAGCTGCGCCTGATCATCGAGCCGAACGCGGCCAAGCTCGCCGCGAAGCGCGCCACCGATGCGGATCGCACCGCGATCCGGCGTGCGTATCAGGCGATGGCGCGCGCGGTGGCCGGCGACGGCGACTACGTGCCCGCCGACCTTGCGTTTCACGGCGCGATCCTGACCGCCTGCCACAACCAGTTCGTCCAGCAGATGCAGAACGCGCTGTCGTCGATCCTCGAAACCAGCTTCGCGCTCAGTTCGGAGATCGCCGGCGGCCCGGCCCGCTCGCTGCCGATGCACGAAGCGCTGTGCCTCGCGATCGAGAACGGCGACGAGGCGGCTGCGGAGGCGGCTTCGCTCGTGCTGATCCGACGCGCCGAGCAGGACTTCGAGGATCGCGCGGCGCTGCATCGGGCCGTGGGCGGCAAGCCGACCTGAGCCTCCAAGCCCTGTAAGCCGCCCAAGCGGCGATTCGCCATTTCACGTCATCGCGGCCGGCAGCGGCCGCGAGGGGCGCACTCGCGCCCGACCTTCGACTATCAAGAGGAATCCTCATGACTTCTTTGTTCGATCTGAGCGGCCGCACGGCGCTCGTGACCGGTTCGGCGCGCGGCATCGGCTTCGCGCTGGCCGAAGGCCTCGCCACCGCCGGCGCGCGCGTGATCGTGAACGGCACGCAGGCCGACACCGTGGCCGCCGCGGTCGGCCGGCTTGCCGAGCGGGGCTTCGACGTGCAAGGCCGCGCGTTCGACGTGACCGACGAGCAGGCCGTGGCCGACGCGTTCGCGCAATGGGACCGGGACGGCGTGCCGATCGACATCGTGATCAACAACGCCGGTATCCAGTTTCGCAAGCCGCTCGTCGAGCTGGCGCTCGGCGACTGGCAGCGCGTGATCGACACCAACCTGACGAGCGCGTTCATCGTCGGCCAGCAGGCGGCGCGGCGCATGATCGCGCGCGGCACGGGCGGCAAGATCATCAACATCGGTTCGCTGACCAGCGAGGCGGCGCGCGCGACGGTGGGCGCCTACACGGCGGCGAAGGGCGGCATCAAGATGCTGACGCGCGCGATGAGCGCCGAATGGGCGCAGTCGAACATCCAGGCGAACGCGATCGGCCCCGGCTACATCCTGACCGACATGAATCAGCCGCTGGTCGAGAACGCGAGCTTCGATGCGTGGGTCAAGAGCAGCAACCCGACCCAGCGCTGGGGCAAGCCCGAGGAACTGGTCGGCACCGCCGTGTATCTCGCCTCGGCGGCGTCGAGCTACGTGAACGGCCAGATCATCTACGTCGACGGCGGCTGGCTGTCGGTCCTGTAAGCAGCACCTGAACCCCGGCCGCCCACACCAACAACACCAGACGGGCGGCGGCTCGCACGCACCTATCGGAGACATCATGGACAGCGTCAAACCCGTGGCACCCCAAAGATGGTGGTATCTGATGCCCATCATCTTCATCACCTACAGCCTGGCCTATCTCGACCGCGCGAACTACGGCTTCGCCGCGGCGGCCGGGATCGACAAGGATCTCGGCATCACGCACGGCATGTCGTCGCTGATCGGTTCGCTGTTCTTTCTCGGCTATTGCCTGTTCCAGGTGCCGGGCGCGATCTACGCGCAGCGCAACAGCGTCAAGAAGCTGATCTTCGCGAGCCTGATTCTGTGGGGGCTGTGCGCGGCGGCGACGGGGATGGTCAGCAATATCCCGATGCTGATGGTGCTGCGCTTCGTGCTCGGCGTGGTGGAGGCGGCGGTCATGCCGTCGATGCTGATGTACATCAGCCGCTGGTTCACGCGCTCCGAACGCTCGCGCGCGAACACCTTCCTGATCCTCGGCAACCCGGTCACGGTGTTGTGGATGTCGGTGGTGTCGGGCTATCTGGTGCGCAGCTTCGGGTGGCGCGAAATGTTCGTCTTCGAGGGGCTGCCCGCGCTCGCCTGGGCCGTGGTGTGGTGGTTCACGGTCAAGGACCGTCCGGCCGATGCGCCGTGGATGAGCCAGGCGGAAAAGGCCGAACTCGATGCGCGCCTGAAGGCGGAGCAGGCCGATATCGCGCCGGTGCGTGATTACAAGGCCGCGTTTCGTTCGCCGGTGGTGTTGAAGTGCTGCGCGATCCATGCGCTCTGGAGCATCGGCGTGTACGGCTTCATCATGTGGCTGCCGTCGATCCTGAAGGCGGCCTCGACGATCGACATCGTGTCGGTCGGCTGGCTGGCCGCCGTGCCGTATCTGGCCGCGATCATCCTGATGCTGCTCGCGTCCTGGCTGTCGGACAAGACGCGCAATCGCAAGCTGTTCGTCTGGCCGCTGCTGCTGATCGGCACCATCGCGCTGGTGGCGTCGTATCTGGTCGGCGGCTCGCACTTCTGGATTTCGTTCGTTCTGCTCGTGATTGCCGGCGCGACGATGTATGCGCCTTACGGGCCGTTCTTCGCGCTGGTGCCCGAACTGGTGCCGAGCAACGTGCTGGGCGGCGCGATCGGCATCATCAATTCGAGCGGCGCGCTCGGCGCGTTCCTCGGCTCGTGGGTGGTCGGCTACCTGAACGGTGCGACCGGCAGCCCGTCCGCGTCGTACATCTTCATGGCGGTGGGGCTGCTGGCATCGGTGATCCTGATGATGACCATGCCGGCTCGCGCCGAGCCGCGCCCGGCCGAGCCGTCGGCGGCCTCGCTCGGCCGTACCTGATGCACTTGGCGCCTCGCGTCGCATTCCTCATTCTCTGGATTTCCGCCTACCCATGACCACCCTGATTACCGATGTGAAGGTCATCCTGACCGCACCCGAAGGGATCAACCTGATCGTCGTCAAGATCGAGACCAACCAGCCCGGGCTGGTCGGGCTCGGTTGCGCGACGTTCGCGTACCGGCACCTCGCCGTGCAATGCCTCATCGAAGCCTATTTGAGGCCGCTGCTGATCGGCCGCGATGCCGAAGCGATCGAGGAGCTGTGGCAACTGATGCATCAGAACGCGTACTGGCGCAACGGCCCGATCGAGAACAACGCGATCTCGGGCGTGGACATGGCGTTGTGGGACATCAAGGGCAAGATGGCGAACCTGCCGCTGTATCAGTTGTTCGGCGGCAAGTGCCGCGAGGGCGTGCCGGTGTACCGGCATGCCGATGGCCGCGATCTCGGCGAGCTGTGCGAGAACATCCAGAAGTATCGCGAGCAGGGCATCACGCATATCCGCTGTCAGAGCGGCGGCTACGGCGGTGCGGGGTTCGGTGCGGCGCCGGCTGGCGCGCCGCACGGCTCGGCCGACGGCATCTATCTCGACAGCCGCAAATACATGCGCGAGACGCTGAAGCTGTTCGACGGCATCCGCAGCCGGATCGGCTTCGATGTCGAGCTGTGCCACGACGTGCACGAGCGGCTGAAGCCGGTCGAGGCGATCCGCTTCGCGCGCGAACTGGAGCCGTACGAACTGTTTTTCCTGGAGGATGCCATCGCGCTGGAGGAGGGCGAGTGGATTCGCCAGTTGCGCGAGAAGACCACGACGCCGCTCGCGCAGGGCGAACTGTTCAACAATCCTTACGAATGGCGCTTCCTGATCACCGAGCGGCTGATCGATTTCATCCGCGTCCACCTGAGCCAGATCGGCGGCATCACGGCCGGCCGCAAGCTGCAGATCTTCGCCGAGCAGTTCGGCGTGAGAACGGCGTGGCACGGCCCGGGCGACATGTCGCCGCTCGCGCACGCGGCCAATATCCATATCGATCTCGCGTCGCGCAATTTCGGCGTGCAGGAATGGTCGGGCACCGAGCCGCCGAACTTCGTGATCCAGCAACTGAAGGGGCCGCGCGAGGCGCTGTTGGCGGTGTTTCCGGGGCTGCCCGAATTTCGCGACGGGCATGTATATGCGAACGACAAGCCAGGCCTGGGCGTCGATATCGACGAAGCGGAAGCCGCGAAATATCCGTGCGAGAACACGGTGACGACGTGGACGCAGACGCGCTTGAAGGATGGCGCGCTGCAGACGCCTTGAGGGAGCGAGGGGAAACCCGATTGCATGGGGCGCGACTCGGCGCGGATGCTATAGTGGCTGCTCAGTATTCTGCCGTACGCGTTGCGGCGCAATGTTGTCAGTAACCATTGCGCCCGCGCCGTTGGCCATCGTCGTGGGTGCTCCAGCCATTGGAGAACGAACATGTTGACGACCCACGACTACCACCTCATCGAAGAACGGATACCCGAGGCCTGGGCGTTGAGCCGAGTGACCTCGGCCGGGGCGGCGATCGGCAATGCCGTCTATCCGACGCCCGCCTACGCACTGGCCGACGCGGCGAGCCACGATCCCCATGCCGAGTTCGAAATTCACCTGCGCGCCGACGACCCACAGGTGGACGTCCAGCTTCGCGATGCCTTGCTGATATTGCGCGACGCAGGCATGACCCACGCACGCCAGGTCTATTCCGTGTCGGAGGCGAAGCTGGCCCGGATCGGCTTGACCGATGCGGGCTTCGCCGCGCTGACGGCTCGCTCGCCGTATCTCGGGGCGCCCGCCGCGGTGATCAAGTGGACGGCCGACGACGAGATCAATCTCGAACTGGCGGTGGTGGTGCAGGGCGATGCGCCCTGACTGCGGCCATGGACGGATTTCGGCCCGGCCTCGATGGGTTGTCGTTGCCGTGTGCCGGGGTCGTGCCAGGTTGAAATTCCGCCGCCCCATGCCGCAGATTGGAATGACTTTTTCCCTTCACGGCAGGCGCCGGATCGACCAGGAAATTTAGCTATACAAATCAATTAAGGCGCGTAGCATGAAGCGCTGAAGGTGGCGCTTTTCTCCGTGATTCGGCGCCATCCGCACGCTACCGATCCCGAACCGCGATCCTGGTGGTGGCTTGACCCACCGCGTTTTTGCGGCCTCCCTGCCTTGCGTCGAACGTCCATGCCGGCGTGATTTCCGCTTCAGGATCTCGGTTTCGCCGGTGCCGGCGAGTCTCGGCACGACTTGAATTTCCCTATTCCGGCCAGCGTGCCGGAGATGCCGGAGTGCGACATGAGCCCATTCGACCTGCAGTGCTCGATTCAATACGATGTCCCCGGTTTCGTCGACCGTCACCTGCCCGTCGAGGCGGGCGCCATCGAGATCATCGGGCTGTCTTCGCCGCGCCGATTCCGTGTCGACCCGACGCCTCGCCATGCCGATGGCGAGTACATGGCGCATGCGCGCATCCGGTCCCATCGCGCGGATGGCAGCGAATACGACGTTTATCTGAGTGGAGATCTGGCGGGCTTCGATAGTCGCGACGATGCGATCGCCTATGCCCGCAATTGGGCTCATGTCTGGTTGCACACGACGTATGGCTGAAGCGCCCCGGCGTGCGCTCGCCGCCGCATCGCCGCGCGGCATGCCGCGCGAGGCGCGGCGTGATCACGCCTCGTCGCAATGCACCTCGAAGTGCGTCAGTTCCGCGGTGCCGAACGCATTGCTGATGGCCACGTCGGCGGCATCCCGGCCGTAGGCCATCAAGACCCGGCCGATGCGCGGCGTGTTGTTTCGCGGGTCGAACGTCTGCCAGCCCCCTCCCACATACGCCTCGAACCAACCGGCGAAATCCATCGGCGCGGTAACGGGCGGCAAGCCCACATCGCTGACATAGCCGGTGCAGTAGCGCGCCGGAATATTCATGGCCCGGCACAGCGCAACACCCAGATGCGCGAAATCACGGCATACGCCCTTGCGTTCGCGATACGCGTCCAGCGCGGTTTTCGTGGGCCGTGCGTGATCGTGGTCGAATTCGATGTGCTGGTGCACGAAGTCGCAGATCTTCAGCACGGTGTCGCGTCCGGGCACGCATTGGCCGAACAGGCGCCAGGCGGTTTCAACCAGCAGGTCGGTTTCGCAATAGCGGCTGCCGAGCAGGAACACCAGCGTTTCATCGGGCAGTTGCTCCACCGGATGGCCCCAATCGTTGCTGGGGCGCGTCTCCATTTCGCCGGACACGTTCAGCAGCGCGGTGGTGCTCAAATCGAGGCGCCCGACCGGCGCCACGATCCGGCTGCACAGGTTGCCGAAGCCGTCGCGATACTGGTGGAGCGGCAGCGGCGGATGAGTGACGAGCACATCCGGCACGACGATATCGTTCGCGTGCGAGAAGTGCGTGTTCAGCATCAGCATCATCGGCGTGGGTTGCGAACACGTGTATGACAATTGGTATCCGACGCGGAGTTTCATGAGTGTTCCTTGGCTGGGCGGGGTGGTGGGGCCGGCGAGCCGCGTGGCCGGCGGGGCGCGAAGCTCAGTCTGCCGGCCCCAGGATCACGTCGATCGCGGCCTGGCCGGCGACCTCGGCGATCAGGTAAGCCCACCGTTCGGTAAACGGGCCGTTGCGCAGCGCGATGCGGCGCCCCTCGACGCCGCTCATCGCCAGGCTTGCGCCGCGTCCGATCTGGACGCTCACATCGAACGTGTCCTGTTTGGCCGGCGTCAATTCGACATGAATCTCGAAGTTGCGATACGCGATGGTTCGCTGCATGAAGACCTCTTTCAGGGGATCGGCAACCACGCGCTCGCCGCGCGCGCGCTCGATCGAGTCCTGCGCTTCGCAGCGTGCGGCATGGCTTGGGAGAAGCGGCGCACGGTGCGTGCCCGCTCCCGCGCGCTATTGCGTATTCGGGTCGAGTCGCAGCTTGTCGTACTCGCGCTTGACGACGCGATAGCATTCGCACACTCGGTTTTCCAGGCCGGGGCGGTCCAGCACCTCGATATGCCCGTAGTTATAGCGGATCAGGCCCGCGTCCTGCAGCTTCAGCGCGGCCCCGGTGACGCCCGAGCGGCGCACGCCCAGCATGTTCGCGATGAGTTCCTGCGTCATGCGCAATTGGTTCGACGGCAGACGGTCGAGGCTCATCAGCAGCCAACGGCACAACTGCTGATCGATGGAGTGGTGACGGTTGCAGACGGCGGTCTGCGCCATCTGCGTAATCAGCGCGTGGGTGTAGCGCAGCAACATCTGTTGCAGCATGCCGCCACGCTGGAATGCCTGGCCGAAGAGGCGCGCGTCCATCCGATAGGCCCGCCCGGCGCTTTGCACGATCGCTCGGCTCGGCGTGGTATCCACGCCCATGAACAGCGACACGCCGATCATCCCTTCCTTCCCGGCGATCGCGATTTCTGCGGATGAACCGTCTTCCATCACGTACAGCAGCGACATGATCGCGGTGGTCGGGAAATACGCATAGGATTGCCTGCTGCCGGATTCGTGCAACAAGGTGCCGAGCGGCAGCTCGACGAGCGATAGATGTGGGGCGATGTCCTTCCGTTCGTCTTCCGACAGTGCAGCGAGCAGATAGTTGTCCGTGAGGCGAGGGGGAAGGGGCATGAACCGATCCTGGTGGGTGCTGGATTGACTGCCGAGGGCCCACGCGGTGCAGCACGCTCGACCGACACGCGATCATGCTCCGGGGGCCGGCCAGGGAGGCGGGAGGACGACATCAGTGTGCTCGGGCATGCGCCCGAACTCTGTACGGTGTGCGTGAATGGCGGCAGCGCGGCCGAGGTCGCGCCAGCGCGGCGTCAACGGGCCTGCTGCGCCAGCGGGCGGGCTATTTCGTAGGCGGCGCGGCCGGGGCCGCTGCCGGCTCCGCATCGGGTGTCGCATCCGGCATCAGCAGCGTAACGATCTCGCGGAATTGGGACGTGCAGCGCAGCGTGTCTTCGCGCGAGTTCATGTCGATGGCTTCGAGCAGGCCGACGAACGCGCCGAGGAAGGCATCGGAGAGCGGGGTGGGCCGTCCATGCTCGCGCAGATGCGCCGCGTAGGCAAAGACATCGCGGACAAAATCGAGCTGGGATGCGGAGAATTCGTCGTCGGTGATCGGGGCGGGAACGGCTGCAACGGTCTGCTGAGACAACGAGGCGGGCAAACGGAAGTACGATCGGGGATCGCTCATGCATGAATCTCGAGGTATGCACGAACGGTATGTGCGCGCGAAAGCGGCGTGGCGACCATAGGCGCATGTACTATATATGCCCCACGCATTTGACACGCCAATAGCACAATTTAATTGTGCTCAAATCAAGGCGCGAAGTCAAATGTATTTGACACCATTTTGATTATCGACTCATGCAATTCGATTGGGTTGGAACGTTCGATGAATTGAAGCGCAGGGGCCGATTCGCCAGCGATGCTCAGGTGGCGGAAAGTCTCGGGCTGACCCGCGCGCAGATTTCGGCCTGGCGTAACGGCAAGAGCGACCTCGGCGTGTTGACCAAGATCCGCATTCTGGATGCGCTTGGCCATGACACGTTGCGATCGTCGGTGCAAAGCCTGCTGCCGAGCCGCGATTACCACGAACAGGCACAACTGCAGCAACGCCTGGTCGAGCGGGTGCTGCGCTACGAGCAGGACGATCGTGCGCCGCACGACGCCGGCGAGCCGTCGATGCAACTCAATCACTTGCTGGCCGCGCTGCCCGGCGACGAGCGGCGCCGTATCGAGCCGCATCTGACGCCCGTCACGATGCCGCTCGGGCATGTCGTCTATGAATCGGGCGACCATCTCAGCCATATCTACCTGCCGACCACCGCGATCATCTCGATGCTCTACGTAATGGAGAACGGTGCGTCGGCCGAGATCGCGGTGGTGGGGCGCGACGGTCTCGTGGGGGTGGCGCTGTTCATGGGGGGCGAGACGATGCCGAATCGCGCGATCGTCCAGAGCGGAGGCGACGCGTTCAAACTCAGCGGGCAAGTCGTCAAGGATGAGTTCGCGCGCGGCGGTGCGGTGCAGCGCCTGTTCCTGCGCTACACGCAGGCGCTCATCACGCAAATGGCGCAAACGGCCGTCTGCAACCGGCATCATTCGATTTCGCAGCAGTTCTGCCGCTGGTTGCTGCTGAGTCTCGACCGGCTCGATTCAAGCGATGTGCAGATGACGCAGGAGCTGATCGCCGACATGCTCGGCGTGCGTCGCGCGAGCGTGACGGAAACCGCGAGAAAACTCCAGGAGGCGGGCCTGATCCGCTACTCGCGCGGCAAGATCGAAGTGCTCGATCGCGCCGCGCTGGAGCGTCATGTGTGCGAGTGCTATCAGGTGGTGCGCGAGGAAAGCGATCGGCTGCTGTCGCCACGGTGATCGCCGTGCGGCAGCCCGGCATGGCCCGGCTCGCCGCTGCCGCTCACCGCGGCCCGGGCGGATCGTCCGGCAGCGTCGGCTCCGCAGCGAGCCAGTACGGGCGGCGCTGATAATGCGCGTGCACCTGCCGTCCCCACTCGAGATCCACCATCGACGGCCACGCGTTCTTGTCGAACGCGGGCGCGTTTTTCACGCTTTCCGCGGTCATGGCGAGCCGAAAGCACTTCTCATGGGCATCGAGCGTCAGCGCACTCCACGGAATGGCCCGCAGGGTGTCGCCGATACCGAGAAAGCCTCCGCTGGACAACACCGCGTAGGCGATCCGCCCACCACGCACGTCCAGCATGATCTCCGAGATCTTGCCGAGTTCCTCGTTGTCGCTCGACATGAGCTTGTCGCCACGCAGCGTGTCGGCCGCCATCACGTCCGGGCCGGGGCCTTCGCCGCTCTCGCCGCCGATGATCGCCGTGCCGTCCGGCGTTGAAGCAGAGGGTTGGGCCGGATCGATTATCGTCATGACGTTATCCTAAATAAATGATGGAAGATGCCGTACGGCGGAACTGTCTGGCCGGCCGGGGTGTCGGCGCTCGAACGGAATGAACCCTTGATGCCCACAGTGCGCGCATCGAGTGGACGAATCGGTACGGCATCGTACGAAGTGGTGGCGGCCAATCGTGATCGTTTTCGCTTGCGGCGATCAAACCATGCACGCCATTGTGAAGCGGCCAGCGAAAATAATCGATTGGACGGAATCCCGGCCACGGCGAACAGGCCGGAAAATGTACCGAGACGGGGTGGCCACGCGCGCTGACGCGGATGTTTTTACCAATGCGCCAATCCAAAGGTGCGATGGAAATCGACGTGCAAAAATTCTCATGTCGAATCGATAAGTCAATTCCAGGTGAGCGGCGATGTTTTTGGTAAGGATCATATGGTTTATATATGGTCGATGGATTTTCGCGATCTCGGATTAATCGTCAAATAAGTTTGACGTTCTGTTGTTTTGACTCACGCCATTCAATTGGCACGAGATCTTCGATAAAGGTAAACACCGAGGGCATGCTTGCGCCACGTTCAACTGGCGGAACGTCTCGTGCCGACTCCCATGTAGGCCGCGAGGCCGTGAGACCGCGCCTGGAGGCGGGTTCGGCCGCTATTCGCGCGAGGAATCGAGGTGGCCGACGCGAGCGCTCGTACCCGTTGCAATGAGCATTCGGCAACGATCGCATCGCGGCTTCGTGCCGATAGTCGGGAAATGAAAGGGGCGCAGCCCTACCGGTCATACCGTGCTTCGATGATCCGGAATTCACCCGGCGCCTGCCGGAAAATTCGTCACGACGGTAAATTCAACGCACGGATACGTGCCCGGGTTTGATCGGGCGGTCAAATGGCGAACCGTCCGTATCGTCGTGCGAGGAAAAATCAGCATTTACCGTACAGACCGGCCAGAGAAAAAAAAGCACATTGCGCGAACCGAATGCGGGGCAGTCTTCGCATTGAACGGGCGTTATTGCCTATCCGCCATTCGTGAATTTTTCATGTAATGGCCGACAGGGCGGCGCCTTGGTTTGGCGTGTCGAGCATACCGATGCAAGTCGATGACGACGAGGCTTTGTTTTCATCGTCGCCGCCGTGATTGGCGCGGCGGCGATCGCAGGCTTGTGTGCACCGGCAGATGATGAACCGTATCAGCACCTTTAATTTTCTATCGACCATTTTCGACACGTCGCGATAGCGCGGAACGTTATCGACATGTGCTCGGCTTCGCCCGTTTTTACGCGAAGCCGTGCAATTACCTCTCCAAGGCGGTATGCAAAATCCTCGACGTGTCGATTCTCCGCTCGTGTCTCTCGCTTCGTCGTCTGCGGCGAGCCTGCCGACCGATGAGGCGTCAAGCGCGCCGGCCGTTCGTCGGTGTCTTTATTTGGCACGAGATCCGGATGCGGCGCTGGTGGCGTACCTCGCGGCACGACACTGGGACGTGTCGCTCGCGATCAGCTCGAAACCCGTGCGTCGTCGCGAGCGGCCCGGCGCCGTGCATGCCGGCATCGTCGATCTCGACGGCTTCGACACTCACGAAGCCGCCGCGCTCGAACCGATGCTGCGGAGCAAGCAGATCGGCTGGATCGCGCTGGTGGATCCGCTGCGGCTGGCCGAACCCGAAGTGCGCCAACTGATTCACCGCTATTGCTTCGATTACCTGACGCGGCCGTCGACCTACGCGGCGGTCGATCATGCCGTCAATCGTGCGTCGTCGATGGCGGACCTGCGTGAGCATGACTGCGCGCCCGATGGCGCCAACGTCGGGGGCCATGGCATGGTGGGCGCGAGCGAGGCGATGCAACGCCTGTTTCGCTCGATCGAGAAGGTCGCGAAGGCCGACGCGCCGGTGTTCATCTCGGGCGAATCGGGTACCGGCAAGGAGTTGACGGCCCGTGCGATCCACGCCCAATCGGGGCGAAGCAAGGCGCCGTTCATCGCGATCAATTGCGGTGCGATACCGCCACATCTGTTGCAGTCCGAATTGTTCGGCTACGAACGCGGTGCATTCACGGGCGCGAACCACCCGAAGATCGGGCGGATCGAGGCTGCCGACGGCGGGACGCTGTTTCTCGACGAGATCGGCGACTTGCCGTTCGAAAGCGGCGCGAGCCTGTTGCGCTTCCTGTCCGATAAAAAAATCGAACGCCTGGGGGGGCACGCTTCGATTCCGGTCGATGTCCGCGTGATCACGGCCACGCATGTCGATCTCGACGCCGCGATCGATGACGGGCGCTTTCGAGCGGACCTGTTCTATCGTCTATGCGTGCTTCGGATCAACGAGCCGCCGTTGCGTGAGCGCGGGGGGGATATCGAATTGATCGCGTATCACATCCTGCAGAAGTTTCGCGGCGACGCCGAGCGCATGATTCTTGGCTTCACCGGCTGCGCGCACCAGGCCATGCACGCCTATTCCTGGCCCGGCAATGTCCGCGAGCTGATCAACCGAATCCGGCGCGCGATCGTCATGGCCGACAGCCGGTTGATCTCGGCCGCGGACCTGGGCCTCGACCAGTTCATCACACCGGTGCCGACCACGCTCGCGCAGGCTCGGGAGGGGGCGGAAAAAAGCACGATCGAAGCCGCGTTGTTGCGGCACCGGAACCAGCACATCAAGGCGGCGAGCGAACTCGGCATTTCACGCGCGACCTTGTATCGGCTGTTGAACTCGCACGGCCTGTGACATGTCCGGCGCGTGGGAGCCGGCCGAGACGAGATGGCAGCCAACGCGGTGGCTCAAATACGGCTCTGGCTCACTCGCTGCATCAGTTCGGCGGCGCTTTCCTTGCGTTCGCTGTAGCGATCGACCAGGTACGGGCCGACATCGCGCGTCAGCAAGGTGAACTTCACCAGTTCCTCCATCACGTCCACGACACGATCGAAATAGGCCGATGGCTTCATGCGGCCGGCCTCGTCGAATTCCGCGAAGGCCTTCGCCACCGAAGACTGGTTCGGGATGGTCAGTATCCGCATCCAGCGCCCGAGCACACGCATCTGATTGACCGCGTTGAACGACTGCGAGCCGCCGCTCACCTGCATGACCGCGAGCGTCTTGCCCTGCGTCGGGCGCACTGCGCCGACCGAAAGCGGAATCCAGTCGATCTGCGATTTCATGATGCCGGTCATCGCACCGTGGCGCTCGGGCGAGCACCAGACCATGCCTTCCGACCACAGCACCAGGTCGCGCAGTTCCGCCACCTTGGGGTGCGTGTCCGGCGCATCGTCGGGTAGCGGCAGGCCGCTCGGATTGAACGTGCGTACCTCGGCACCCATCGCCGTGAGCAGGCGCGCGGCCTCTTCGCTCAGCAGGCGGCTGAACGAGCGCTCGCGCAGCGAGCCGTAGAGCAGCAGGATGCGGGGCGGATGCGAGGCAGCCTCCGCGACCTGCAAGCGCCGGATATCGGGCACGCGGAACGATGCCGCGTCGACTTGGGCAAGGGCGGTCATGAGTTCAGTTGCCTGGGCTGACACGGTTGCCCTCCGCATCGATGACGGCTTCGCCGTCTTCCTTCGTGAACGCGCCGCGCTGCGCGTCGGGCAGGATCTCGAGCACGACTTCGGACGGGCGGCACAGCCGCACGCCGATCGGCGTCACCACGAACGGACGATTGATCAGTATCGGATGCGCCAGCATCGCGTCGTACAACTGATCATCGGTCAGTGCCGGATTGTCCAGGTGCAGTTCCGCATGGGGCGTGCCTTTCTCGCGCAACGCCTCGCGCACGCTCAGTCCAGACCGCGCGATCAGCTCGACGAGCGTCTCGCGCGACGGCGGGCTTGTCAGATAGTCGATGACGACGGGTTCGATGCCCGCGTTGCGGATCATCGCGAGGGTATTGCGCGAGGTGCCGCAATCCGGGTTGTGATAAATGGTGACTTCGTTCATGGCCTTGTTTTTCGTAACGTTCAGGCACGCTCGTACCAGTGCTTCGACCGGTTGACGACGTGTACCACGAGCAGCATGACCGGCACTTCGATCAGCACGCCGACCACCGTCGCGAGCGCTGCGCCGGAGTGGAAACCGAACAGGCCGATTGCGGTGGCGACGGCCAGCTCGAAGAAGTTCGATGCGCCGATCAGCGCGGACGGGCAGGCGATGCTGTGTTTCTCGCCAACCGCGCGATTGAGCCAGTACGCCAGCGCCGAGTTGAAGAACACCTGGATCAGGATCGGCACGGCCAGCAGCACGATCACCAGCGGCTGCTTCAGGATGGCTTCGCCCTGGAAGGCAAACAGCAGCACCAACGTGGCGAGCAGTGCCGTGATCGACCACGGGCCGATCTTCGCCATCGCCGCCTCGAACGCCGCGTGGCCGCGAGCCAGCAGCACCGCGCGGATGAATTGCGCGAGCATGACCGGAATGACGATGTAGAGCACCACCGACGAGAGCAGCGTCGCCCACGGCACGGTGATGGCCGAGATGCCGAGCAGCAGCCCGACGAGCGGTGCGAACGCGACCACCATGATGCTGTCGTTGAGCGCGACCTGCGAGAGCGTGAAGAGCGGGTCGCCGCCCGTGAGGCGGCTCCAGACGAATACCATCGCCGTGCAGGGCGCGGCCGCCAGCAGAATCAGGCCGGCCACGTAGCTGTCGAGCTGCACGGCGGGCAACATCGGTGCGAACAGGTGCTTGATGAAGAGCCATGCGAGGAACGCCATCGTGAACGGCTTGACCAGCCAGTTGACGACGAGCGTGACGCCGATCCCCTTGAGATGTTGCCGCACCTCATGCAGCGAGCCGAAATCGACCTTGATCAGCATCGGGACGATCATCACCCAGATCAGCACGCCGACCGGCAAGTTGATTCGGGCATATTCGATGCGCCCGATCGTCTGGAACACGCCGGGCAGCCACTGGCCGAGCAGGATGCCCGCGACGATGCACAGTGCGACCCAGACGCTCAGATATCGCTCGAAGAAACCGATCGCGAGCTTCGAGTCGTGGTTGCGCACGGCGGCGATGTGGGGTGGGTTCATGGCGGCCCGAACGGGCAGGGGTTCGGCGTGGGTTGCTTCGTCAGCGTTCTCGTTCAGCATGGGCACGACGTTGCACCTGGGCCAAGGCAAGCCTGCCCCTGGCAACAGTTCTCGGTCAGGAAACCGAGGACCGCGTTCATCTGCGCGTAGGCGGCCCGGTAGATCAAGGTGCGGCCGTCGCGTTCCTGCGTGACCAGCCCGGCATGCATCAACTCCTTCAGGTGAAACGAGAGCGTGGCGTTGGGCACGTCGAGCTGGGCCGCCATGGTGCCCGGCGTCAGCCCTTCCGGCCCGACGACAACCAGCATGCGGAACACGCGCAGGCGCAATTCGTGGGCGAGTGCCGCGAGGGCGCGAATGATGTCTTTTTCTTCCATGTTTCCAATATATTCGAAATATATGAGTGAGGCAAGAAGGTGCGGGCGGCGTTCACCCAAGCAGAAGCGGCACGATCGGCATGCACGGTCGCGGGCAAGCCATCTTCACGATGGCGTGACCCTCACCGGCAAAGGCTCGGCTATACTGCCCGGCGATGAAATTGATCCGGACATTCCTCGTTCTGCTGCTTTGCGCGATGCTGCCCCTCTCCGGGCTGGCGGCCAGCGGCTTGGCCGGCCCGTGTCCGATGCAGGCTTCGATGACCGGCGCGGCCGATGTGTCCGATGCCGGCATGCAGGGCATGTCCGACTGCGAAGGCATGCCATCCTCGGCTGCCGGTCACGGCAAATCCGCCGGCACGCTTTGCAAGATGACGGCGCAATGCCAGGCCGGCAATCTCTACCATCCGGTTTCCTTGCCGATCCTTTCGCGTCCGGCAGGACGCGTCAGCGAACTGCGCTTCCACTACACGCAGGCTTGTCCCGCGCGCAGCCCCGACGGGTTGTGGCGGCCGCCACGCGCGCTCTGACTCCCACCATCCGGTACGCCGCGACCTCGCGGTGATGTCGCCCCCTTGCGGGGCGTGAGTCCGCTTGTCGTCCATTTGCCTTCACGGTGCGCATCGACCACCTGACGGCAGGTACGGGCTCGACCCAACGGAGTTCAACATGCAACCAGTCAAAGCCGCGCCGGCATACCGGCGCGGCGGGCTGCGGCTGCGCGCGCTCGTGCTCGCGCTGTCGCTTGCGCACGGCCCGACCGCTCACGCGCAGGCCACCCCCCTGACGTTCGACGCCGCGCTGGAAAGCGCGAGCGCGCGCAACGCGGCCATCTCGGCCGCCCAGTCTTCCGTCGATGCCAGCGCGCAGGCGGTCGTCGGCGCGGGCCAACTACCCAATCCGAACCTGACGGCCGGCATCGACACCTTGCCGATCAACGGCGATCAGGCCTATACGATCGGCCAGAACATTCTGACGATGCGCCGTATCGGCATCGAGCAGGAATGGGTGTCGTCGCGCAAGCGGGCGCTCCAGTCGGATCTCGCCGCGAAGCGCGTCGAGCTCGCGCAGTCCGGCTATCTTGCCCAGCTCGCGACCGTGCGCGAGCGCACCGCCACGGCGTGGCTCGACGCCGCTTATGCGAAGCGGGCCGTCGCGCTGCGCGAGGCGCTTGTCGAGCACATGACGCACGAACTGGCCGCTACCGAAGCGTCGTATCGCGGCGTGAGAGCAACGGCCACCGACGTCGCCCAGGCCCGGCTGATGCAGGCCGGGACCCGCGACGATCTGCTCAAGGCGCGGCAGGTCTTCCAGGCCGCGCTCATCGCGTTGTCGCGCTGGACGGCGATTCCCGTGACCGATGTCGCGGGCGAGCCGCCCGCTCCGCAGTCGGTCGTCGCGACGCTGTCCGCCGACCAGTTGCGCAGCGTCGACCCGGCGTTGATCACGGCGGCGGCCGACATTCGCATCGCCGACGCGGAGGTGGCCGTCTCCGAAAGCCGCCGCAGCCCCAACTGGACCTGGAACGTCTCGTATCTGCAGGGCGGCGGCAACTCGCACTTCGTCTCCGTCGGCGTGAGCATTCCGCTGCCGATTCACCGGTCGAGCGTCGAGGATCGCGATGTCGCGGGCAAGGCCGACCTCGCCACCCAGGCGCGCCTGAGCTTCGAGGACACCCGCCGTCAGGTCGAAGCCGATCTCCAGACCTTGTCGACCACGCTGGCCAGCGGCCGCGAGCGTGTCGCCGGCTTGCAGGCTGGCCTGCTGCCTGCCGCCGATGCCCGCGCCGATCTCGCCGTCGCCGCGTATCGCGCAGGAACCGGCTCGCTCGCCGACACGTTCGCCGCCCGGCGTGCGCAGCTCGATGCGCAGCTTCAGATCCTCGACCTGCAACGGGAGGTCGCGCTCACCTGGGCGCAGCTCGAATACCAGGTCGTCCCGCCCGCGCTCGCCGTCAACCCATGAGGCCCACCATGAACCCGAAACCCCTCGTTCTCGCCATGGCGGCGCTGGCAGCCGGCCTGGTGCTGGCTGGCGCCGGCTATGTGGCCGGGACGCGCCATGCGTCGTCCGTGCCCGCTGCCGGCGTCGATCGCCGTGATGCAAGCGCGACCCGCAAGGTGCTCTACTGGCACGATCCGATGGTGCCGAACCAGCATTTCGACAAGCCCGGCAAGTCGCCCTTCATGGACATGCAGCTCCAGCCCGTCTATGCGGACGAAGGCGGCGCTCACGGCATCAGGATCGCCCCGACGCTGCAGCAGAATCTCGGCATCCGCTATGCGACGGTGCAACGCGTGAGCGTGCCCGACGGCTTCGATGCGATCGGCACGACGCAGTTCGACGAATCGACCGCCGATGTCGTGCAGTCGCGCGTGGCCGGTTATATCGATCGCCTCGCGGCGAACGCGCCGATGCAGCGCATCGAGAAGGGCGCGCCGGTCGCGTCGCTGTTCGTTCCCGACTGGCTGGCGCCGCAGGAGGAATATCTCGCGCTGCGGCGCTCCGGCATGGATGGCGGGCTGCTGGCGGCGGCGCGCGCGCGCATGAAGGCGCTCTCGATTCCCGATGCCCTGGTTGCCGCGCTCGATCGCACCGGCCGGGTCCAGACCCATCTCACGCTCACCGCAGCCGAAACCGGCGTCGTGAGCGAGCTCGACGTGCGCGAAGGCGCGATGGTCACGCCCGGACAGACCCTCGCCAAGATCACGGGGCTCGCGAAGCTCTGGCTGATCGTCGAGATTCCCGAATCGCTGGCGCTGCAGGCGCGGCCCGGCATGAGCGTCGATGCCGTTGCGGCCGCCGATGGCTCGCGGCATTTCACCGGCCGCATCCGCGAGATCCTGCCCGGCATCAGCACCGACAGCCGCACACTTCAGGCGCGTCTTGAGATCGACAATGCGCAGGGCAGCCTCACGCCGGGCATGCTGGTGCGCGTGCGGGTCAGTGCCGCTGCGGCTGCGCCGCAACTGGTGGTGCCATCGGAAGCCGTGATCACGACGGGCAAGCGTTCGCTCGTCATCGTGCGCAACGCCGATGGGCAGATGCGGCCTGTCGAAGTCACGCTCGGGCGCGAGGCGGGCGGCAATACGGTGATCGCCTCCGGTCTGGCCGAGGGCCAGCAGGTCGTCGCGTCCGGCCAGTTCCTGATCGATTCCGAGGCGAGCCTGAAATCGGTATTGCCGCGTCTCGGAGCGAGCGGCCCGGAGGTCGCGGCGAGTGCGGCGAGTGCCGCGCCAACCTACGAAACCACGGGAATCGTCGAGAAAATCGACGCGAGCGAGATCACGTTCTCGCATCAACCAGTGCCCGCATTGCACTGGAGCGCGATGACCATGGCATTCGAGAAGCCGTCCGCCGATGCGTTCGCCGAGGTTCGTGCGGGCGACACCGTGCGTTTCGCATTCCGGCAGACCGATAGCGGCTACCAGCTCACGAAGGTCGAACCGGTGGGAGGCCAGCCATGATCGCGCGCCTTATCCGCTGGTCGATCCACAATCGCTTTCTGGTGCTGCTCGCCACGGTGCTGCTCGCGGCATGGGGCGTGTATTCGGTCAGGCAGACGCCGCTCGACGCGCTGCCCGATCTTTCGGATACCCAAGTGATCGTCAAGGCCTCGTATCCGGGCAAGGCGCCGCAGGTGATCGAGGATCAGGTCACGTACCCGCTCACCACGACGCTGCTCGGCGTGCCGGGCGCCACCACGATCCGCGCGTACTCGTCGTTCGGCGACGCGTTCGTCTACGTGCTGTTCGACGACAGGACGGACCCGTACTGGGCGCGCTCGCGCGTGCTCGAGTATCTGAACCAGGTGCAAAGCCGTCTGCCGCCGGGCGCGACGGTCTCGCTCGGGCCCGATGCGACCGGCGTGGGCTGGATCTACGAATATGCGCTGGTCGACCGCACCGGGCAGCACGATCTCGGGCAATTGCGCGCGCTCAACGACTGGTTCCTGAAGTTCGAACTGAAGGCCGTGCCCGACGTGTCCGAGGTCGCGAGCATCGGCGGCATGGTGCGCCAATATCAGGTGGTGCTGGACCCGGACCGGCTGCGAGCGTTCGGCATCACGCCGGATGCCGTCTCGCAGGCCATCAGGAATGCGAACCAGGAGTCGGGCGGTTCGGTGGTCGAGCTGGCCGAGTCGGAATACATGGTGCGCGTGTCCGGCTATCTGAAAACGCTCGACGATTTTCGTCACATCGTGCTGCGCACGAATGCGGCGGGAACGCCCGTCCTACTCGGCGATGTCGCGCGCATCCAGATCGGCCCGCAGATGCGTCGCGGCATTGCCGAACTGAACGGCCAGGGTGAGGTCGCGGGTGGGGTGGTCGTGATGCGCTCGGGCAAGAATGCGCTGACGACGATCGAGGCGGTCAAGGCGAAGCTCGCGGATCTGAAGCGCTCGCTGCCGCCGGGCGTCGAGATCGTCACGACCTACGATCGCTCGAAACTGATCGAACGCGCCGTCGGCAATCTTCAGGACAAGCTGATCGAGGAGTTCATCGTCGTCGGGATCGTCTGCGCGGTGTTTCTGTTTCATCTGCGCAGCGCGCTCGTCGCGATCCTGTCGTTGCCGCTCGGCGTGCTGGCGGCCTTCATCGTGATGCGCTACCAGGGCGTGAACGCGAACCTGATGTCGCTCGGCGGCATCGCGATCGCGATCGGCGCGATGATCGACGCGGCGATCGTGATGATCGAGAACGCGCACAAGCATCTCGAAGCGTTCGAGCATGCCCGCCCCGGCACGCCGATCACCGCGTCGCAGCGCTGGGAACTGATCGCCGAGTCCGCCGCCGAGGTGGGGCCCGCGCTGTTCTTCTCGTTGCTGATCATCACGCTGTCGTTCATTCCGGTGTTCTCGCTCGAAGGGCAGGAGGGCAAGCTGTTTGCGCCGCTTGCGTTCACCAAGACCTACACGATTGCGGCGGCGGCGGGGTTGTCGGTCACGCTGGTGCCGGTCCTGATGGGCTATCTGATCCGCGGGCGCATTCCGCCGGAAGCGTCCAATCCGGTCAACCGCCTGCTCGTGCGTGCCTACCGCCCGCTGCTGGACGCGACGTTGCGGCGGCCGTGGCGCGTGATCGGCCTGGCTGCCGTCGCGCTGGCGCTCACCGCGATTCCGTTGTCGCGGCTCGGCGAGGAATTCATGCCGACCCTCGACGAAGGCGACCTGCTGTACATGCCGACGGCGCTTCCCGGGATCTCGGTGGACAAGGCGGCCGAGCTGTTGCAGCAGACCGACCGGCTGATCAAGACCGTTCCGGAGGTGGCGACGGTATTCGGCAAGTCGGGGCGCGCGGACAGTGCCACCGACCCCGCGCCGCTCGAGATGTTCGAGACCACGATCCAGTTCAAGCCGCGCAGCCAGTGGCGCGCCGGCATGACGCCGGAAAAGCTGATCGACGAGCTCGATGCGCGCGTGAAGGTGCCCGGCCTCTCGAACGTCTGGGTGCCGCCGATCCGCAACCGCCTCGACATGCTGTCGACCGGCATCAAGACGCCGGTGGGCGTGAAGATCACCGGCCCCGACCTCGACGGCATCGACCGCATCGCCACGCAGGTGGAGGCCGCGGTCAAGGGCGTGCCCGGCGTCACGTCGGCGCTGGCCGAGCGGCTGAACGGCGGACACTACATCGACGTGGACATCGACCGGCTCGCCGCCGCGCGCTATGGGCTGTCGGTCGCCGAGATCCAGTCGGTGGTGTCGTCGGCGGTGGGTGGCGACGAGGTGGGCGAAGTCATCGCGGGCCGCGAGCGATTCCCGATCAACGTGCGTTATCCGCGCGAGATTCGCGATTCGGTGGAGGCCGTCCGCCAGTTGCCGATCGTGACCGAGCGCGGCGCGCAGATCGTTCTGGGAGACGTCGCGCGCGTGCGCATCGACGACGGGCCGCCGATGATACGCAGCGAGAATGCGCGCCTCGCGGGCTATGTGTATGTCGATATCCGCAATGTGGCGCTGGCGTCCTCCGTCGCCGCGATGCAACGCGCGGTCGCGCGCAACGTGATGCTGCCGCCCGGCTATTCGATCGCGTGGTCCGGACAGTTCGAGTATCTCGAACGCGCTTCCGCGAAGCTGCGCATGGTGGTGCCGGTGACGCTCGCGGTGATTTTCGTGCTGCTGTTCCTCACCTTCGATTCCGTCGCCGACGCGGCGCTGCTGATGTCGACCGTGCCATTCGCGCTGGTCGGCGGATTCTGGTTGATCTGGGCGCTCGGGCATGCGGTGTCCGTGGCGACCTCGGTGGGGTTCGTCGCGCTCGCCGGCGTGGCCGCCGAATTCGGCGTGATCATGCTGCTGTATCTCAAGCGCGCGCTCGATCACCGCTTGACCGGGGGGGCACCGCTTGACGAGGCCACGCTCCTGGCGTCGATCCGTGAGGGCGCGGTGCTGCGCGTGCGGCCCAAGGCGATGACCGTCGCCGTCGTGCTGGCCGGGCTCCTGCCCATCATGTTCGGTCATGGCGCCGGGTCGGAAGTCATGCAGCGCATCGCCGCGCCGATGATCGGCGGCATGGTCACCGCGCCCTTGCTGTCCATGTTCGTGATCCCCGCCGCGTGGTACCTGCTGCAGCGTCGACGCCTGCGCAGGCACGGCGCCGTGCGCCCGTCCGGTTCATTTCACGCAGTTCCTTCCGGCACGAACGTGCCTTCCATCACCACTGGAGAATCGCAATGAAACGTTTCCTCGTTCTCACGCTGCTTGCCTGTACCACCGGTGCCTATGCCGCATCGGCTCTCGCCGGCGACGACATGGCCGGCATGCCCATGCCGACGAAGCCGCCGTCATCGGCCAAGGCATCGGACGCGGCACTGAGCGACGCCGAGGTGGTCAAGGTCGATAGTGCGACGGGCATGGTCACGCTCAGGCATGGAGAACTCGCCAACCTCGGCATGCCCGCGATGACGATGGCCTACAAGGCGAGCGGCGCCGCGATGGTGCGGAATGCTTATTCGGGGGAGAGGGTCAAGGTGCGCATCGAGAACGTGAAGGGCGCACCCGTCATCGTGAAGATGGTGAAGGCTTCGTCCTGACGAAGCGGGCGCCGCGTATCTCCGCGTATCCGGAACGCGGCGTTCAGCCTGGCTCCGGTGCGCGATGAGCGTGCCGACGGAGCATCAATGCCGCGAGTCGATATCCGCCAGGCTCGCGAGCGCGGAGCCGCCGTCAATGCGGGCGGCGCTTTCAACGGCGAAGGTTTTCTCACTGAAAGCGATCAGCTTGAATCCGCTGCCCGCGGCTCGCGGGACGGTGATGCCCCAGTGCCAGGCGCCATCTTGCTCGAAGACGTGCAGAGCGGGGGGCGACAGGCTGGGTTGAGGCGAATACGTCGTCATGGCGTGCTCTCCCGTTAGCGGCGCCCGTGAAGCAATGTCGCGGTAGACGCCAGCTCAGTCTACGAGCATTTTTGTTGCGTCGCAACATTCCAGGTGTTCTAAACCGGCTTCACGCAGTGATCCGAAGCCGGAAACGAAAAAGGGGTTACACGCTTGTGGCGTGTAACCCCTTCGTATTTCGTGGTCGGAGCGATAGGATTCGAACCTACGACCCTCTGATCCCAAATCAGATGCGCTACCAGGCTGCGCTACGCTCCGACAAGCCAAAGATTGTGCCTCATTGCGCCACTCGGGTCAATCCCTTGTACAGATGTCATTGAAGGCGCGTTAGCATGGAGGTCCGATCGACTCGCCGAGGTTCATCAGGATGCATCTGATTCTATGGCGTCATGCCGAAGCGGAGGACTACGCCGCCAGCGATCTCGCCCGCCAATTGACCGTGCGGGGCCGCCGCGATGCGAATGCGGTCGCGAAGTGGCTGAGGCCGCGGCTCGAAAGCAGCGCCGTGATCCTCGCGAGCCCGGCGGTGCGCACCGTGCAGACGATCGAGACGCTCACGGATCAATACCGCACGGTGCGCGAGCTGGCGCCGGGCGGCAGCGTGGCCGACGTGCTGACGGCGGCCGGCTGGCCGGAGGGCATCGCGCCCACGGTGGTGGTGGTTGGCCATCAACCGACGCTCGGCGCGGTGGCGGCGAAGCTGCTGTCGGGTATCGACGACAGCTGGTCGCTGAAAAAAGGCGGGCTGATCTGGCTGCAAAGCCGCTCGATCGAGCGTGTCGGTCAAGCCGTCCTGAAGGCCGCAATTTCACCGGAATTGACCTGAATCCGGCCCAATTCCGCGTCTAGATACCTTTCTTCCGACTTTCTGCTAAAGTCATTTGGACGACATGTCACCCAACTGACACCGATTTGCCATCCAAGCGTCACGGCCGGTTACTACATTGGCGACCATGTCGTTCCAATCCTTACGACCAGGAAAGCCTGATGCGAGATCTGCCGACGCCCACGCTCCCATTTGCTTCGCTGCCGCTTGATCAGTCGCGTCGCCGTTTGCCGCGCGCGGCCGAAACGGTCACGTCTGAATTCCGCTTGCGCGCCGCTTGGGCGCGTACCGAAGACGAACTGCGCGAAGCCCAGCGCCTGCGTTACCACGTGTTCGCCGAAGAGATGGGCGCCTCGGTCAGCGGCCCCGCTGGCCTCGACGTCGATCCTTTCGACGCCTACTGCGATCACCTGCTGGTCCGCGACCTCGACACGCTCAAGGTCGTCGGTACCTACCGGGTCCTCCCGCCGCATCAGGCCGCCCGTATCGGCCGCCTGTACGCGGAAGGCGAGTTCGACCTGTCCCGCCTCGCGCATCTGCGCTCGAAAATGGTCGAAGTCGGCCGCTCGTGCGTGCATCGCGATTACCGCAGCGGCGCCGTGATCATGGCGCTTTGGGGCGGTCTGGGCACCTACATGATGCAAAACGGCTACGAAACCATGCTCGGCTGCGCGAGCGTGTCGATGGCCGACGGCGGCCACTACGCGGCCAACCTGTACGCGTCGCTCAGCGACTCGCTCACGGCGCCGGAATACCACGCCTTCCCGCACACGGCGCTGCCGGTGGACGAGCTGAAGACGGGCACGAAGGTGCTGCCGCCGCCGCTGATCAAGGGTTATCTGCGTCTGGGCGCTAAGATCTGCGGCGCACCGGCCTGGGATCCCGATTTCAACTGCGCCGATTTCCTGACGCTGTTCCGTCTCTCGGACATCAACGCCCGCTACGCCCGCCACTTCCTGGCCGAGCCGATCGCACGCTGATCCTCCGGCACGCGCCAAGTCGAATACCGAAACGGCACGACGATCCGATCGTCGTGCCGTTTTTGTTGCCGACGCCACGAGCGGGCAGCGAGCGCGCCGTGCGCGAATCACGCATCTGGCAACCCGGCGCACGAGGCTGGACGCGCCGGTTTCCGCTAGACTGCTGCGTCGCGTGCGCGGTGCGTCGTGCGCCGCGCGGTGTTTCGAATTCGAGGTGAGGATGTTCCGTTTCGTTATGGCCGCGCTCGTCGCGGTAATGTTGAGCGCCTGCGTGGATCAATCGGCGTCGAGCGACGGCTCGCGCCATCACGGCAAGCCGCCGGAAGATCCGGCCGACTACCACGGCGTGCCGACCGACATGACGCCGCCGGCGATGCTCGATGCGCCGGCGGCGTCGGGCACGCCGGCCGCACCGGCCGCCGCGTCGCAGTAAGGCCGCCGTTCGGCCTCAGCCCGCTGCGCTGCCGATCCGGCGCGCGAGCGCGGGCATTCGCAGCGACAGCGTGACGCCGCGCGCAAGCATGAAGATCGACAGCGCGAGCCACAGGCCGTGATTGCCGAGCGGCTCGGCCAGCGCAAAGCTGGCCGCGAGGAACACGGCCAGCGAGATGGCCATCGCGATCATCAGCGTGCGTGTCTGCGTCGCGCCGATGAACACGCCGTCGAGCAGAAACCCCCACACCGACACCAGCGGCAGCACGGCCGCCCACGGCAGGAAGCGTGCCGCCATCTCGCGCACGGCCGGCTGATCGGTCAGTTGCGCGACGATCCAGTTGCCGCTCAGTGCATACACGAGCGTGAACACCGCCGAGCATCCCACCGCCCATTGCAGCGTCACGCGCACGGCCGCGCGGAACGTGTCGCGATCGCGCGCGCCGGCGGCCGCGCCGACCAGCGCCTCGGCCGCATGGGCAAAGCCGTCGAGCGCGTAGGACGTGAAGGTCAGGAAATTGAGCAGCAGCGCGTTGGCCGCGAGCGTGGCGTCGCCTTGCTGCGCGCCCCGATGCGCGAACCAGCCGAACGCCGACAGCAGGCACAGCGTGCGCACGAAGATGTCGCGATTGAGCACGAGGAGGCGCTTGAGCGCGGTGCGCTCGAAGAACGCCGCCCGGGTCGGCAAGCCGAACCCGGGGCCGTGCCCGCTCCCGCGACGCACCAGCAACACGATCGCGCCCAGCACGAAGCCGGCCAGATCGGCCGTCGCGGTGGCCGCGCCGATGCCGGCCACGCCGCCGTCGAAGCGATACACGTACGCCACCACGGCGACGATGTTCACGACATTGATGAACGCTTGCAGCACGAGCGCCAGCCGCACGCGTTGCACGCCGAGCAGATAGCCGAGGATCGCGTAGTTCGCGAGCGCGAACGGCGCGGCCCAGATGCGAGCCTGCGCATAGGCCTGGGCGTTGGCACGCACCGCGTCGCTGCCGCCGAGCAGATGCAGGGCGATCGCGATCAGCGGGCCGTTCAGCGCCAGCACGACCAGGCCCAGCACGGCGGCCAGCGCCAGCGCGCGCCACACGGCGAGCCGGATGCCGGCCTGATCGCCCGCGCCGAACGCCTGCGCGACGAGGCCGGTGGTGCCCATCCGCAGGAAGCCGAAACCCCAGTACACGAAGCTGAAGAACAGGCTGCCGAGCGCGACGCCGCCCAGCACCTGCGGGCCGTCGAGGTGGCCGGCCACGGCCGTGTCGACCGCGCCGAGGATCGGCTGCGTCAGGTTGGCCAGCACGATCGGAATCGCGAGGCCGAGCACGCTGCGATGGTCGACCGGCGTGCGGCCGGGCGCGGCGGTGGTCGAAGAAGCGGGAGAAGCAGGGGAAGCAGGCATCGGCAGGCGCTCAGGTGCGTTCCTGCACGCAGATCCACGGCGATACGACCACGGCCCACAGCTCGGGCGAGCGCGTGGCGTAATCCTGGGCGAGTTCGGCGGGCATCCGTGCCACATGGCCAGCCGACAGCCAGCGCGTGACCTGTTCGGTATCGTCGGAGGCGACCGCTTCGGCCACGCTGACGAGATCGAGGTCGCGCGCCACCGACAGCAGCTTGCCCTGTGCGAAAAAGCGTTCGAGATCGCACCAGTCGATCTTGGCGGTTTCGCCGAGCAGTTGGCGGTAGAGCGGGCTGGGCGTGTCGCCGGCGGACGGAGGGGTCGATGCGGTCATGGTCTTGAACGGGGGCGCCCGGCCGGGGTGACGGCCGGGTGCGGATTGCAAGGCGGGGTGAGCCGCGATTCTAGCCGATCCGCCGGCGCGCCCGTTCTGCCTGTGGCAACGCGGTCATGCCCATGTCCGCCGCCGTGCGGCCGTGCAGTGGCCTGCTCACAGGTCGCGCAGCGCGCGCCGGATGATCTTCCCGGTGGCCGTCAGCGGCAGCCCGTCGACGAACGCGATCGCGCGCGGGTATTCATGCGCGGCCAAGCGCGTGCGCACGTGCTGCTGCAATTCACGCACCAGCGCCTCGTCGGCCGTCACGCCGGGTTGCACGACCACGAACGCCTTCACGATCTCGGTGCGGGTCGGATCGGGCACGCCGATCACGGCCGCCATCCGCACGGCCGGGTGGCGCAGCAGGCAATCCTCGATCGGCCCCGGGCCGATCCGGTAGCCGGCGCTCGTGATCACGTCGTCGTCGCGGCCGACGAAGCGGATGAAGCCGTCCGCGTCGGCGACGCCGCGGTCGCCGGTCAATAGATACTCGCCCGCGAACTTCTCGCGCGTCGCGTCGGGGTTGCGCCAATAACCGAGGAACATCACCGGGTCGGGCGCCCGGATGCCGATCGTGCCTTCGGTGCCGGGGGGCACCGGCTGGCCGGCCGCATCGACGATCTCGACGCGATGCCCGGGCGCGGCCTTGCCGATCGCCCCGGGGCGCGGCGCGAACAGTGCGCTGCACGAGGCCAGCACGACGTTGCACTCGGTCTGCCCGTAGAACTCGTTGAGGGTCACGCCGAACACCTCGCGGCCCCAATCGAGCAGCTCGGTGCCGAGCGATTCGCCGCCGCTCGCGACCGATTCGATCACGAGCGCATGCCGTTCCCTTGGCCGTGCCACGCCGCGCATCAGTTTCAGCGCGGTGGGCGGCAGGAACGCATGGGTCACGCCGTGGCGGGCGAGCAGGGCGAACGCGGCCTCGCCGTCGAACTTCTCGAAGCGACGCGCCACCACCGTCACGCCGTGATGCCAGGCCGGCAACAGCACGTCGAGCAGGCCGCCGATCCAGGCCCAGTCGGCCGGCGTCCAGAACACGCGGGCGCCGCGCGGAAAGCCGTTCTGCGACATCTCCACGCCGGGCAGATGGCCGAGCAGCACCCGATGCGCGTGCAGTGCGCCCTTCGGCTTGCCGGTCGTGCCCGAGGTGTAGATGATCACGGCCGGATCGTCGGCCGAGGTATCGACGGGCAGGTAGGCGTCCGATTCGCCAGCGAGCGCGGCGTCGAACGACAGCGTGCCGTCGGGCTCGCCATCGGTGCAGTAGACGGTGTGCAGGGTCGGCAGCGCGGCGCGCAGCGGCGCGATCTTGGCCGCGCCCGCGCAATCGGTGACGAGCGCCGCGGCGCCGCTGTCGGCCAGCCGGAATTCGAGCGCGTCGGCGCCGAACAGCGCAAACAGCGGCACCGCGATCAGGCCGGCCTTGTAGGCGGCCAGATGCGCGATCGCGGTTTGCGCGCCTTGCGCGATGAAGATGCCGACGCGATCGCCCCGCACCAGGCCGGCACGCGCGAAGTGATGGGCGAGGCGATTGGAGGCCGCCTTCAGTGCGTCGAACGTATAGTGCGTGACGGTGCCGTCCTCGCGCTCGTCGATCAGCGCGAGCCGGCCGCTGCCGTCGGCCCAGCGGTCGCACACGTCGACACCGATGTTGTAGCGCTCGGGAATGCGCCACGCGAACGCGGCAAGCAGTGAAGGGTAATCGTCGGCTTCAGGCAGCATCGGCGCTCCGGGCGACATCGCAACAGACGGATTGCCGAGATTACACCGTATCGTCACGGCCTTCGCGCGATAGTCGCACTTCACGAGGGATGATGTGCGCCACGGCGGCCATGCCGGTTCCCGCGTACTATCGCTCGTTCAACGAATCGAAATGAAACATGGTCTGGCTTTGGATTGCCACGGGGTTCAGCGTGCTCGGCATCAGCGCCGTCGTGTTGTTTGCGACGCGCGTTGATCCGTTGTCCGGCCGCGTCAGCGGCCGGTATCGCAAGCGCTGAGCGGTCCCGTTCGTCAGCAGGGCGGCCTGGCGGCCGCTGCCGGAATGCGCGCCGCGCGATGCGGCGCGTGCGTCAGCGCGCGGGCAGGTAGCGCGCCGGGTCGATCGACCGGCCGCCGTAACGCAGCTCGAAATGGAGCGCGACGCGGTCGTTGTCGCTGTCGCCCATCTCCGAGATCTTCTGGCCCTGCGTGACCGCCTGGCCTTCCTTCACGAGCAGCACGCGGTTGTGCGCGTAGGCGGTCAGGAAATCCGCGTCGTGCTTGATGATCACGAGGTTGCCGTAGCCGCGCAGCCCGTTGCCCGCATACACCACCGTGCCTGCCGCTGCCGCCACCACCGGCGTGCCGGCCGTGTTCGCGATGTCGATCCCCTTCGAATTGCCGCCATCGAACGAGTGCACCACCGTGCCGGCCGCCGGCCAGATCAGCGAGATCGAGACGTTGGGGCGCGGCGGCGCGACGGCGGCTGCGGGCGGGGGCGCCGAGCTGCCGCCACCGGTGGTGCGCACCGGCGCGCTGCTCGATGCCGTGCCGCCTGGCGGCGCGACGCGCAGCACCTGGCCGACTTCGATCGCATTGGGATTCGAGATGGAATTCCAGCGCACGAGGTTCGAGACCGGCTGGCGGTTCGAGCGGGCGATCTTCGACAGCGTGTCGCCACGTTCGACGCGATAGAAGCCGGGGCCGACCGGTGCGGAACCGCACGCGGCCAGGACAACGGCGAGTGAAGCAAGGACGAACCCTCGGGCGGCTTTGACCAACATGAAACCTCGCAAGACGGCGCGGCGCGGGGCGCGGCGGCAGGATACAAAACCGGGGATTTTACCGGGTTCGCGGCGCGCGGCGCCGATTTGCGGGTTCGATCGCCGCACGAGACGTGCGCGGCGTCACGGCGCGGCCGTTCAGAAGGGGCGAATGGCCGCGCCGTGAGGCTGCGCGCGGCACGTGGCGTCCGGCGCAGGGCCGCGCGCCGTGTCGTTCAGTCGAGCTTGGCGACGCTGATGCGCAGCGAGGCCGTTTCCGTCGCGCCGGGCGCGAGCATGCGCAGGCCGAGGCCGTTGTGGATGGCGTCGGGCAGGCCGAGCCACGGCTCCACGCAATAGAAATCCGATTCCGGCTTCTCGGTCCAGGTTGTCACCGTGTACCACTCCACCGAACCGGGTCGGTTCAGGTCGATGTCGATGCGGCGGTTGCGGCCCGGCATCGTGATGCGCAGCGGGCGGGCCGGCACGCCTTCGAGGCAGTGGAAGCGGTCGAGGATGCGCGCCTCGTCGAGCGTATAGCGCGGCTCGCCGGCGACCGGCGCGCTGATCGAACCGTCTGC
Organism: Burkholderia sp. 3C; assembly: GCF_054589155.1. Lineage (NCBI taxonomy): Bacteria > Pseudomonadati > Pseudomonadota > Betaproteobacteria > Burkholderiales > Burkholderiaceae > Burkholderia > Burkholderia sp. 3C. The sequence goes on along the minus strand of NZ_BAAILN010000107.1, from coordinate 282,574 downwards.
TTCCTGGAAGCGGCGCTGCGTCGGCGGCAGCTCGATCGAGGTTTGCGCGCGCTCGCCGTGCGGCAGCGCGAAGTAGAAGTGATGGCCGGCGTAGTAGGGCAACGGGGCGTCGCCGAGGTTGCGCGTGGTCAGTTCGACGTCGAGCGTGTTCGCGTCGGCGAACTGATAGCGCGCATCGAAGCGGAACGCGAACGGGTAGCCGTCGCGCGTTGCGTCGCTCGATTCGAGCGTCATGTCGATGCCGCGGCCGTCCGCATCCACGTGCGCCGCGAACGGCAGGTCGCGCGCGAAGCCGTGCATCGGCAGGTCGCGCACCACGCCCGCCGCGTCGCGCCAGCGGCCGACTGTATTGCCGACACGATGCCGGCCCAGAAACGGGAACAGCAGCGGGTTGCCGCCGCGCACCTTGGCCGGCGCGCTCCAGTCGGCCTGCTCGGGCCAGAAGATGACCGGCTCGCCATCGATATCCCACGACAGGAGACGGCCGCCGGCTTGCGGCGCGATGCGCAGCCGCGACGGGCCGTCGACGAGTTCGATGATGTCCTGCTGCTGGAAGATGGGCATGGTGTCCTTCGATCGGCGTCAACACAACGGGCGGACAGCATAACGGACGCCGCGCGCTTGCGCGAGTGGCGAGGGCGCGCGAACCGCAGCGGGTTATCGGCAAAAATCGGAAAAACTTGCCTAGGGGAAACCCATGTGGGGAAATTGCGGGTGGCAGTCTGTCGGTTTGACCGCATAATTGTGCCGACCGGTTACTTTTCGTTACACCGCATTCGAATCAGGAGTCAGCAGCATGGATCTGGCAATGGCAATGGGAATCGCCCTGTTCGGCATGTTCACCGGCAGCACGCTGCTGTTTTTCTACCAGCTCGGCCGCTGATGCCAAAACCGCTGCGGGTCAGCCTCCGCAGCGCTTCCAGGCCCGCCGTCCTCCGGACTGCGGGCCTTTTTGTTTCTGGGTGTATTTCAATTTCCTGACAATTTTGACGGCTCCGTCGATGAAAGCCGCGAAGTGCGGCCCGGCGACTTGGCGCACGGAATGCTGCTGTGCATAATCAGTGCGCTGCCGGATTCTCCATCCGGTGTATCGAGCGCTTTTCCCATTCATCATCGACAAAAGGACCGACGCGTGAGCCTCTGGTTTCTGGTATTTCTGAGCGTCCTGCAGGGCGTGACCGAACTTTTCCCCGTCAGCAGCCTGGGTCACACGCTGCTGGTGCCCGCATTGATCGGCATGCATATCGACAAGCATGCGCCGCAACTGCTGCCGTTCCTTGTTGCACTGCACCTCGGCACCGCCATCGCGTTGCTTTGGTATTTCCGCAAGCGTTGGTGCTCGCTCGTGCGAGGCTTCTTCGCCTCGTTCGCTGGCCGTCCCAACGACGACGCGCACATGATGTGGGCGTTGATCATCGGCACGATTCCTGCCGGGCTGGTGGGGCTGTTGCTCGAGAAGAAGATCGAGCACGTGTTCCACGACCTGCGGATCGTGGCCGGCGCGTTGATCGTCAACGGCGTGCTGTTGTGGTGGGGCGATCGCCTGCAGCGTTCGCGCGCGCATCGTGCGCCGGAGCGGCTCGGGTTCGGTCGCGCGTTTCTGGTCGGGCTGGCGCAGGTTGGCGCGTTGATCCCCGGCTTTTCGCGCAGCGGGCTGACGATGATCGCCGGCAATGCCGCCGGGCTGACGACCGAAAAGGCCGCCGAGTTTTCGTTCCTGCTTGGCACGCCGATCATTCTGGCGGCCGGCGTGCTTGAACTGCCGAAGCTGTTTCATGCGCCGGATCAACTGGCCGATGCCGCGCTGGGCGGTGTGCTGACGGCGATTGCCGCTTATCTGAGCATTCGTTTCCTGATGCGCTATTTCGAAGGGCGCGGGCGTCTCGCGTCGTTCGGCGTGTATTGCGTGCTGGCGGGGCTGTTCTGCCTCGGTTGGTTCGCGTTCCATGCGCAGCCGGTCTGATTTGACCTTGCCCGGTTTGGGCTGGTCGCGCGGTAGCGATCGGGTATAATCTTTGGCTCGGAATTCGTCGGGGGCGTGGGGTTGGCGCTTCGCTCGGGGGTTCCGATTCGAGGTGACGAGCGGTGCGTTCCGGTGGTGTTGGCGTTTGGGCCGGGATGTGCGGTGGTTGCTTCGCTTCTTTCTGGCGGTGCCGGTTTTGGCGCCGCCTGTCTCATGACCGCCCTTAGCTCAGACGGATAGAGCAACGGCCTTCTAAGCCGTAGGTCACACGTTCGAATCGTGTAGGGCGGGCCAGCCGAAATCCTTATGCAGCAAGGGTTTTGGGCGATTTCTTGGTCGCCTCATCGACCACCTGATCCACCGACATTGACAGAAACTTGACGTTGCCTGCGTGCTGCGCCAGGTGGCTCGGCGCCAAGTGCGCATACTTCCGTACCATCGAAATCGTCTCCCAGCCGCCTAGCTCCTTCAGCATCATCAGCGGCGTCCCGCGCTGCACATGTCAGTTCGCCCATGTGTGCCTCAGGTCGTGCCAGTTGAAATCCACCATCCCCGCCGCGGCACATGCCCGATTGAAATCCCGCTTGTCTATCTGAGATTGATGACCACCGGCTCCGGCTGTAAAGCTGCGATAACGGCGGCCGCCATCAAGATGCCGACGGACAACCAGAGGCCCACACGCACGCCATTGGGGCCATCGGAAAGCGCGCCACTCAGCACCGGGCCGATGCACTGGCCGAGTCCGAAAGCGATCGTCAATGCCGCAATGGCGCTCGTCCATGCATGCGGTTTCGCAGCTCGGCGCGCAAACGATGTGACGGCTGCGATCACCGCGAGAAAAGAACCACCAAACAGGATCGCCGAGAGAAAAGCGCCGACCACATTGCTCCATATCAGCGGAATAGCGGCCCCTATCGCGACCATGCCGATCGTTGCCGCAGTTCCCCATCCGCCTTTAAGGCGTCCAAGAATGGGGCCCCACGCAAAGGCGGCGCCGATCGATGCAAGCCCCAGGATCGACCAGAACGCGGAAATTTCCGGGCCAGTCAGCCCTTCCTCGCTACGGAGGAATGCGACGATGAACGTTGCGTAGGCAATGTAGCCTGCGCCAAACAACGCGTAGGCAATAAGCTTGCGTGCCATAAACCAAGGCGACCATCCGCCTCGTGCGGCCTCGGACGACGTGTAGACGGTCGTGCGAGCGCGTTTGAGCGCGAAGCAGCCGAACGCTGTCGCCAGCAATCCCAATCCACCCAGTACCAACCATCCGCCGCGCCATCCGGTCGCGTTGAGCAGCGGGGGAACGGCCAGTGCCGAAGTGGTGACGCCGATGCCGGCGCCCGCAAAGTAAATGCCGAGCAAAGTGGGGGCCCGGCTTTGAGCACCGCCGGTGGCGGCTACCGAGGTAAGGCCCGCTCCAGCGACAAATGAGAGTGCCCCCGTAAAGCCGGCGATCGTTCGCAGTGTCAGCAATATCGTGAAGTCGGCTGTCAGGCCGGAGGCACCCACGAACACCGCCGTCAACAACAAGCCGAGCGCAAAAACGAGTTTGTCGCCGATCAGTTTCCCAATCGGTGCGGCGACCAATGCGCCAATCAAGTATCCGGCGCCATTTGCCGTGTTCATCGCGCCGGCATCGGCAAAGCTCCATCCGAGCGCGCTGCGCATCGGAGGGAGCAGAAGCGCATAGGCGAAGCGTGCAAGGCCCAGCGCCACCGCCGGCCCCATCGCCAATCCGAATACAACCCAGACGGGCGTGAGGGGCGTGGAATTCAATGGGAGCGTTCGTTTTGAATGGGCAAGGGTGTTGTCGATAGCCATCGTGGCGTCCTGTGGGTTGACCATGAAGCCCTTGCTGTCGCCGGTGCCTTGGCTCCCATTTATCGTCAGTAAAATTAACGGTATATATTCGTGCAGGGCTTCATTTTGGCCCGTATTATTCGATTGATTTTCGAGCGTGGCAAACGATGTAAACTAACCATCATTGATAGCCAGATTAACCGCGATGATCCCCAATTTGCCACCGCTCCAAACACTTCGGGCCTTCGAGGCGGCTGCTCGGCACCTGAGCTACAGTCGCGCGGCTAAAGAGCTTTCCCTGACGCATGGCGCAATCAGCCAGCATATTGCGCGTCTGGAACAAGAGCTTGGCGGGGTCACGCTCTTTGTTCGCCAGGGGCAGCGCATGCTGCTCACGGAGGCCGGGCAAGTTCTGGTGCTGGATCTGCGTGAGGGTTTGCAGCGACTGGCAGAGGCCTTTAACGCTGCACGCGCCCGTCCCCGAACACGCCAGGTCACGCGGACGCTGACAGTCAGCGTTCTGCCGAGCTTTGCGGCTCGCTGGCTGGTTCCTCGACTTTCGTTTTTTCAGTCGAGCCATCCTGATGTCGATATCGCCATTCGACCTACCGCGGCGCTTGCGGCGCTGGATGGTCGAGACGGGATCGATTTGGCGATTCGTTATGGCCCGGGACACTGGCCTGGCTTGCACACGACAAAGTTGATGAAAAGCGTGATCTTTCCGGTATGCAGCCCTGCATTGCTCGCCCGAACATCGCTCAAATCGGCCGAAGACTTTCTCGACGTCACGTTGCTTCGTAGTCCGAGACAGAAATGGAAGCCCTGGTTCAAGGCTGCAGGCCTTGCGCTTCCCGAGCCGACCCAGGGCCCGAGTTACGACGATGCGGGGTTATTGTTGCAAGCCGCGATGGCGGGGCAGGGCGTGGCGTTGGCACGATCCGTACTGGCCGCCGATGATCTCGCAGCGGGCCGATTGGTTCGTGTCGGCGACGCCGAGGCGGAAGATACGTACAGTTGGTTCGTGGTTTGGAGAGAGCCGCTATCTTGCGATCAGGACGATTTCAACGCCTTTCGCAAGTGGCTGGAATGTCAAACTGCCGCCGACGATCTCCGGCAACCTCGGCGTTTCCGCAAATGAAGGCCCATGGGGCATCATCGCAGTCGCACAACACTGGCTGGAGATGGCAGCCGCCACCCATTCGCTATTTTCTAAACAAGATCACGCCGGATTCACGACAAAACGTTCGCACGGCATGCGCGGACGTCATGCGCACTTTCGGCAAGCCGATATCGTTGAACATCTCCGCGTAGCGCGCTCGATTGGCGCGAGTGGTAACGGCAATGTGGCGAACCATTTCCCATCGCACCTTGTCTTCGGCCCCTGCAAGCGCTCCGGGGCGATCGCGTTCGAACAAGGTTCTCCGCAGATATCGGAGCAGGCTGATCGCGGTCGGCGTGTCGATGAGGATGAATCCCGTTGCGCGTTGCAATCGCTGAGGAAGACACACCGAGTAGTTGCCTTCCATTACCCAGTTATCCTCAGCAATGGCCCGATCATGCAGAGCGATAAACTCCCGTTGCGGGCGGGGTTGCCAATGGGTATCAGGCTGATGAAAAAGCTGGTCGAGATGGATGACGGGCAGTGCAAACGAGCGGCCGATGGCGCCGGCCAACGTTGATTTGCCACTGTTCGACGGCCCCATGATACATATGCGTGAGCCCAGGTCTGCGACGGAGATTGGCGACATGTGGAAGCTTGTGAAGACGGCGCGACCGTTCGGCGTGCGCGACCGCGCGATCATACTCCGCGCGGCGTTGCGTGGCGCCGATGCGGCTTCGGCGAGCCCTTGCCGGAATGCCTTGGCACGTTTGGATGCAACGGGGGCATCGAAACCCGGATGAAATCGAAGCGTCCCTGTACGCCACCAAAACGGTGCTCGCCCAGTTTCAACCGAAGTCGGTGGCAATGGCGATCCGACGCCATGCGTCGATGTCCTCACGAAACGCCGCCAGTTTGCGATCGGCGACGCTGTAGGCGACCGGCCCCAAGGGCAGGTGCAACGGCGGAGCGTCGCTATCGACGGCTCGCAGAATGACATCAACCGCCTTGGCCGGATCGCCGGCTTGCCTGCCATCGTTACTGTCGCGGTAAGCGCGCCGCTGGCCGGCAGTCGGGTCGTAGTCGCTGATCCGGTGTTTCGCCAGCGTGATCGAGCGCCCCAGGAATGCAGTACGGAATGGGCCCGGCTCGACGATGACGACGCGCAGTCCGAAGGGCCGTACTTCCTGATCCAGCGCTTCGGACAGGCCCTCGACGGCGAACTTGGTGGCGGCGTAATAGCCCGAGCCCGCCGCCCCCGCAATCCCCGCCGTCGAAGACAAATTGACGATGCGCCCACCGCGCCGCCGGCGCAGCATCGGCAATGCGGCACGGGTCACTTCGATCAGCCCGAACACGTTGACATCAAACATCGGGCGGTACTCGTCGGCTACCGCTTCCTCGATCGCGCCGAACAAGCCGTAGCCTGCGTTGTTGACCAGTACGTCCAGCCCACCGAAGGCTTGCGCCGCCAGCGCCACGGCAGCCCGAGCCTCCTCCGATCGTGTCACGTCCAGCGCACACACTCGCACCGTTTCCGGAAACTGCTGCGCCAAGGTTCGCAGCGTTTCGGGGTCGCGGGCGGTGGCCACCAGTTGGTCGCCTCGCGACGCGACAGCCTGGGCGAGATATTGACCCAAACCACTGGAGCAACCGGTAATCAACCAGGTTTTCTTCACGGTGTTCCCCTTCACTCAGTGCTGTTCTTCCGTATGTTCGATGAGCCACTTCAACACCGGCGCCAGCGCCTCATCGGAGTTCTTCTCGTAGATGAGCCCGTGACCGTTGCCGAACACGCCGTGATCGGGTAGATGCAGCAATTCGGCTTCGCTGCCGGCCGCCTTGAGTTGCTCGATCGCCGGCTGGCTGGCGGCGGCGAAGGCCGAGGCTTCGGCGGTGACGGCAACGATCGGCAATCCGGCGAGCGCGGGCAATCGGTGCGTGCCGGGCGCGGCCGCGCGCAACGCGTCAGGCGAAGCGACCGGCGGTTCCCAGGTCAGCGGCGCCGCGGCGAGGCCCCACGTGAGCGAGCCGATATTGGGAATCGTCGCAAAGGGCGGCCCCATGGGCTCGACGGCGACGATCGCCTTGACCAGCCCGGGCCGACGGTCTGCCACCAGCCAGCCGACCGGCCCCGACGCCGAATGCGTCAGGAGGATTGCCGGGCCGATTCTGTCCAGCAACTTCGCGATCCGATCCGCTTCCATGTCTTCGGAAAACGCGAGGTCCGCGGGAAGCGGGCCATAGCCGGCGATGAATTCATCCATTGCCGCTTCATCGTCCCGAGCAAAGGGCCACTGAGTGTGTTGCCCCTCGTATTCGGCCGGGAAGTAGATATGGCGGCCGTGTTCGTAGGAGAACGGTGCCCCCATGGGCCCCATCGTCTCGGTGTGGAACGGCGAGCGGCCTTGCCCTGGACGGTCGGCGACAAGCACCGCGTAGCCGGCCTCCACCAGGCGCTGCGCCCAGCCGGGCCGGCCATCCGGCGTGTCGAACCACTCGGTGCCCTGATAGCCGCCACCATGCAGAAGTACGATCGGCCAGGGGCGCGTCACCTCGTCCGGCGTTTCCCACTCGACGAAGAGCGGGCCGCGTTGGTAGGTCTGTCCATTTCGTTCGATTCGATCGCCCGAAATCCACATATGCCCGCGACGCACGGTACGCGGGGAAGCATGTTTCCAGAAAGCCAAGATCATTCTCCTGTCTTCAAACGTGAGGGGGCACGGTGTCGGTATTGCATTGACCCGCTCAAAGTGGGGCGACGCGAAAGCGTGTTGGGCGTATGTCGGTGAATTTCGGAACGTCGGCCATGACATCCGGGGTTTCCGGAGATCCAAAGGCGGCGTCGATTGCCGCTGCGTCGCGAAAGCGACATTCACAAATCACCAGCGTGCCGACGTGCGTCAACGGCGGAAAGAAAGCCGTGACGCCCTCGAGACCGTGGCGCTGCCATGCCTGCATGACGAGCGGGAGGTGCTGCTCGACGTAGTAGCGTCGATCGAAGCGACTGTCCGGCGTGCCCTCGTAGGTCACGTACACGATAGGGGGGCCAAGGTGCGCCATGACGATTTCCTTTATTTCCATTCGAGGGTGCGTAGTCTCGCTCAACTCATTATTGTTCGGCAATCGAATATAATGAACGAAGTCCGTTCAAATATGTGGGTGTTGGTATGGAGTGGGGCGACGTCAGGATCTTTCTCGCAATAGCGCGTACCGGCACGCTGGGCGCTGCCGCACGCGCGCTGCACTTGAGCCACCCGACCATGGGACGACGGCTTCGTGTCCTTGAGGAATCCACGGGACAGGTGCTTTTTCAGCGAACCACGGACGGTTTTGTTCTGACCGAGGAGGGCGCCGCGATCCTGCCGCTCGCGGAGCAAATGGAAGAGAGCGCGCTGTCCATGGAGCGGCGGCTGGCCGGCAAACAGCGGAAGCTGGAAGGCACGCTCAGGGTGTCGGCGGCCGATTGGTTCGGCGCCTATGCGTTGCCGCCGGTGATTGCCGAATACTCGCGCGAATACCCGCTTGTCGACATCGAGATCCTCACCGGAACGCGCTTGTTCAATCTGGCTCAACGCGAGGCGGATGTCGCTTTCCGTATCGTGCCGTTCGAGGGGCCGGACATCGTGCAAAAGCGGCTGCTTCGGATGCGATACGGGGTCTACGTCGCGACCTCCAGCACCGATCCGGTCGATGGCGACGGTGCGGGGAATCGGTTGATCGCGATGGACACCTCGACGGGGACATTCCCGGATATCGATTGGCTGAAGCAGCGCTTCCCGAATGCCAGCGTGGTATTGCAATCCAATAATCGCAATGTCCAGGCGCAGATGTGCGGCGAAGGGGTGGGTATCGCGGTGCTACCCCGACCTGTCGGAGACCAGAACCGCGCCATCCGCAGGCTGGATTTGGATGACGATCCGCCGCCTAGAGAAATCTGGATGGGCTACCATCGCGATCTCAGCCGGTTGCATCGTCTTCGCGCATTCGTCGATCTCGCGATCAAGCACCTGGCGCATTCGTCGTTCGATGCTTCTTGAGGCGTATCGAGCTGGAACGCCGAAGCTGCGCGCCTGGCCTCACCGGTCAACATCCCGGTCATCAAATTGACGAAACGTTCGACCCGGACGACGAACAGCGCATTCGCGCCTCGCCGCGCCATCAATCGAAATACGAATCGTCGAGCAAGGTGTCTTCGAAGAAGGCGCCGAAGCGGCCGTCCCGATCACGGATGTGGATCTCCAGCACCCAGATCTCCTGGGACGGGCAAAACTCGATGCCCGACAAGGGGACGTTGACGATGGCCTTGTGCGGAAAATCGGCAATGCGGTGGCCCGGCAAGTCGAAATTCAACACCCAGTTTCGCCGTTCGGCGCTGGCTTTCGCGAAGTCGTACAACTGCTTGCCCGATGCCCCCGTGGCGAGCCAGTGGCGGCGCACTTCGTGGAAGATCGCCTTGACGTCGGCAGCACAGCGCGCCATTTCCGCATTCGCGCCGGTCACGAACGTGTCGCCGCCATCGCCTTCCCAGTGTTGCCAGCAGGGCCCGATATCCACCAGGAAGATGTCGTCTTCCCCGAGCACGATGTCGGGATCGTCCGGCGTGCCGCCGATCTGCACGGTGTTCTTTCCGAACCGCACGTACACGTCGTGCCAGCCCCGCAGCAGGCCCATCTCGGCCAGGATGTCCTTCGCCGTCTCGATTGCTTCGGACTCCATCATGCCGGGCTGCATCGCGGCGGCGATCGCCTGCACGGCACGACGGGTGTGCTCGCGCGCGACGAGCATCTGTGCCGCGTCGTAATGCGATCCGACGGCTTCAAGCGGATTGTGTGGTTGGTTCATGAGCGGCTCGTTTCACGTTGGCAGCCGGATCGACGATCCGGTCAGAAGTCTTGTGGGGGAATACGCAGTTGCAAGCCCTCGTAGCGGGCGTCGACGTTCAACTGGCACGACAGCCGGTCGCACGGGCCACTGGCCGGCAGCGCCGCCAGCAGGCGCCGCTCGGCCCGGGACATGACGGGCAGCCGAGCCAGGTCGGCCTCGTCGAAGGTGACGCGGCAGGTGCCGCACGACTGATTGCCGCCGCAGATCGCCTGGACGAAGTGCTCGGCAACGAGCGAGCGCATCAGCGGTTCTCCGGCCCGGCAACGCACGGCATGGCGCGCACCGTTGGGCAATTGCACCGACAGCGTGACAGGCGCGTCGGACGCGCGTGCGGCGGCATCCGCATGGGGCTCGGAGGGCTCGAAGGCGTCGAAGAAAAATCTGTCCTCCGGCAAGCCGCATGTCGTCATCAGACGCTCGCGCGCCATGCGCACCATGATGGGGGAGCCGCAGGCGAACACGTACGCATCGCCGAGATCGGGATGGTCGGCTGCCGCGATATCCTGCACGAAGCCTCGGGCTCCGGCCCAATCCGGAGCGCCCTCCCGCAGCACCGGCACGAAATGAAAATGGGCGCATTCCTGCTCCAGGGCGTGCAATGCCTGCGCCACGTAGAAGTCCTCGGGCCGATCGCCGCCCCAGTACAGCCACACCGCGTTGCGGGGCGCGCTCCTCGCGTGTCGTTCGATCATGGCCTTGAGCGGCGCGATGCCGGTTCCGGTCGCCAGCAGGATCACCTTCGCGCGAGCGTCGGCCGGCACGCTCCAAATGCAGTCGCCGTATGGGCCCGACAGCGTCAACGTGCTGCCGATCTCGATCCGCTCGCGCAGCATGTGCGAGAACGCCCCATGCTCGTGCAGGCGGATGTGCAGTTCGATCGCCCCGTCGGGACGGCACGGCGAGGCCATCGAGTAGGAGCGATGCTGGTCCGTGCCCGGCAGCGCGATGCTCAAATACTGGCCCTCCCGATAATGGAACGCCGTATTTTCCGGGAGTAGGTTGAGGATCACGACGGATTGCCCGCGAAATTCGAGACTCTGGACCTGCGCCTGCATGATGCCCCCATGTCGATGTCCATCTCGCTGCCCGGCGTGTCGGCCGGGATTCGGATGTGACGCGACTATACAAAGCGCCGACATCGAGCTGAAGTACCATTTGACGCGGCCGCCGCTGGACCACTATGCCGGCCGGCAGACGCCGGCGCGTGGCGATGTGGATGGCGACTTCTGGGCGAGCGTGGCGTTCCGCGACGGGGCGTTGCGCGTATGCGGCAACGGCATCTTCCGCGAGGTGCCGGAGTCGATGCAGCGCGGCGACCGAGTGCAGGCTCGATCCGTGCTGGACCCGCAACCCGGCTGCCGCCGGTTTTTCCTTGGCTGCGTCCAAGGCCGATAATTCGTATCGGCATGCCGTTAATGCGCCAGAATCTCACCGTGCCTCGATGGCTCGACGGGCGGCGCGGGCGTCGGCCATGCCTTGGCAGGACGTTTCGCGGGCCGTGATGACGTGCGGCGATCGCCACGAGTTCGGGCCACCGGTTCGGTTCGACACACACGAATCTTTTCCATTATGCAAAGCGCATTGCCCGAAACCGGGCGAGCGCAACAAACAGGTGACAGCATGCGGGTGCTATTGGTCGACGATTATTTGGACGGACTATCGGTCATGGAGGCGTATCTGACCATGAAGGGCTTTGAGGTTTCGACGGCGATCAATCCGGTTGATGCGATTTCCGTCGCGGGGCAATTCGAGCCCGATGTCGCCATCCTGGACATCGGTTTGCCCGGGATGGACGGCTATGCGCTGGCGGGCGTTCTGAGAAGTCAGCCCCGGCATGCGAAGCTCCGGCTGTTTGCACTCACGGGGTACGGCCAGTCCGGCGACGGCAACCGTGCCGCCGCTGCCGGCTTCGAGCGCTATTTCGTCAAACCCATCGTGCTGTCCGATTTGGCGGAGGCACTCGCCACGCCGGAAGGAAAGAACGTCGGTCAGTAAGCGCGGCCGCCGTTCGACAGGGGGCGTTGACGGAAACGGCGGCGAGTCGCCGCCGTTTGCCCCATATGGTGCGACAATGAGCTTCCGATGTCCTCTCGCTCCCCGTAACGTCCACTTATCAAAGGCCAGCGTTGGCAACCTTTCATCCATCAGGAATCCCGAAGACCCCGACCGGGATCGCCGGATTTGATCAGTTGACCCACGGCGGGCTGCCGCGTGGGCGATCGGCGCTGCTGTGCGGCGCCGCGGGCTGTGGCAAGACCTTGTTCGCCATGACGTTTCTGGTCGAAGGGGCCACTCGGTATGACGAACCGGGCGTTTTCGTCAGCTTCGAGGAGCGCTCGGAGGATCTGGCCGCCAACGTGGCATCGCTCGGCTATGACGTAGCCGAGCTTGCCAATCAGAACCGGCTTCTGATCGACCATATCGAGCTGCGGCCATCGGAAACCGACGAGACGCCGGATTACGATCTGGAAGGCCTGTTTATCCGCCTGGATGTCATGATTCGCAAGGTCAAGGCCCGGCGCGTCGTGATCGACACCATCGAAACCCTGTTTGCCTCGTTCAACGATGCAAGCATGCTTCGCTCCGAGTTGCGCCGTCTGTTCGGCTGGTTGAAGGAGCGTGGCGTGACGGCCATCGTCACGGGCGAGCGGGGCGACGGCACGCTCACGCGCTACGGCATTGAAGAATATGTGTCGGATTGCGTGATCGTGCTCGACAACCGGGTGCGCGACCAGGTCACCACGCGCCGGCTGCGCGTGGTGAAGTATCGGGGGTCTGCCCATGGCACCAACGAATACCCGTTTCTGATCGATGCCGAGGGCATTACCGTTTTACCGATTACCTCGGCGAGCCTGGATCATCCCTCGCCCGAAGAGATCATCCCCACGGGCATAGCCGGCATTGATCGGATGCTCGACGGGGGCGGGATCTATCGCGGCTCAAGCGTCCTCATTTCGGGCCTCGCGGGCACCGGTAAAACCACGTTTGCGGCGGCCTTTGCGCAAGCGAGTTGCGAGCGTGGCGAACGGGTCCTGTTTTTCGAATTCGAGGAGTCGCCCGCTCAGGTTATCCGCAACCTCCGCTCGGTCGGCATCGATCTGGGCAAGTTCCTGGGCGACCAATTGCGTTTCGAATCGGCGCGTCCCAGCCTTTTCGGGCTGGAGATGCATCTCGCGCGCATGTATCGGGACATCGAAAAGTTCGATCCGTCCCTGGTCGTCATCGATCCGTTGTCCGCGTTCCGCGGGCTGGAGGATGAAGTGCATGCGGTATTCCTCCGCCTGATCGACATGCTGAAGGCGCGTGGCACGACATGCGTTTTCACCAGCCTGGTCGATGTGGCCACGGCCGCCTCGGTCAACGACCGAAGCGTGTCGTCCTTGATGGATGTCTGGGTCGCATTGTTCAACACCGAGGCCAACGGGGAGCGAAACCGGACGCTCTATGTGCTGAAGGCTCGGGGCATGGCGCATTCGAACCAGATCCGCGAATACACGCTGAGTTCGGAGGGAATCGAGCTGGTGCCGGCGTACATCGGTGCAGGAGGCGTGTTGACCGGGGCCGCGCGGGTTTCGCAGGAGTCCAGGGAGCGCGCGGAAGCCGCTGCGCGAATGGAAAGTGCGCAACGGGCGCACCGTGAGGCAGAACGCAAGCGCCAGGCGATCAAGCGGCAGATCGCCGAACTTCAGGCCTCTCTGAATGAGGAAGACGAAGAAGCGAGCGCACAAGATCAGGTCACGCGCATTGCCGAGGAAACGGCGAGCGAAGATCGGGAAACTCTCGCGCGACGGCGAGGTGTCTGACGTGAGAATGACCCTAACGTTCCGCGGGCAGCGCCCGAGGGGCGTCTTTTCACAGTTGCATGGCACTCGCTTACCGCGCAACGTTCGACACGATACGAAAGGCGCCATGTGACCCATTCGACCGCTGTACCCGGCCCTGATCCGGAGCGGTATGTCTTGAAGCTTTACGTCACCGGCAGCACGCCGCGCTCCGCCCGGGCGATCGAGAATGCGGGCAGACTTTGTGCGACGGTGCTGGCCGGCCGTGTCGATCTGCAGATCATCGATCTGTACCTCGATCCGGAGGCGGGCATGGAGGATCAGATCATCGCCGTTCCCACGCTAGTCAAAGTCTTTCCGCTTCCCGTACGACGCATCATTGGCGATTTGTCCGATCGCGACAAACTTTTAAGTGCACTCAGCCTGCCACTTTCCGGAGTCGACAAGCATGCCTGACCGCGAGTACGACGATCGCGAATCCAAGCTGGCAGATCTGACCCACGAAGAACTTCGGGCCAGATTGCAGGAGGCGGAGGAAGCGCTCGATGCAATCCGAAGCGGGGCGGTCGACGCCGTCGTCGGCGAGCAGAATCATTCGGCGCGCCTCTACACGCTGGTGAATGCCGACCGGCTATACCGCGAACTCATCGAGCAGATGCAGGAGGGCGCGCTGATGCTCTCCGCCGATGGCTCGGTGTTGTATGCCAACCGCGTGGTCGCCGAACTGCTGGGAAAGCAACACGCCGCCATCGTGGGGCATGCGTTCGCCCGGCATCTCGATGCCGCCGCGCTTCCCGATTACGCCAGCTTCCTGGCGACCGGAAGCACCCGGCCGGCGCGCCGTGAATTCGAACTGATCAATGACAGCGGCACGGCCATTGCCGTCTCGATTTCGCTGAGCCCGTTGCTTGTCAGCGATCTGGCGGACCAGATCATCGTGTGTGCGGTGATCACCGATCTGCGCGAGCAACGGCAGGCGGAGGCGCAGCGGCGCCAGTCGCAGAAGATGGAAGCGGTCGGCCAGTTGACCGGCGGGCTCGCGCATGATTTCAATAATCTGCTGCAGGCGATTCACGGCAATCTCGAACTGATTCAGCACATGGCCGCCGATGCGGAGAAAGTGCAGAAATGGGCGCAGAATGCGGCGCGCTCGGTGATGCGCGGGGCAAAGCTGACCGCGCAATTGCTGGCTTTCTCCCGAACCCAGCAGGTCGCGCTGTCTTCCGTGGTGGTGGACGACTTGATCACCGGCATGTCGGAGATGCTGACGAGAAGCCTGGGAACCGGTATCGACATCACGTTCGAGCTACACGCATCCGCCACCCCGGTCGTGGCCGATTCGACACAGCTCGAACTCGCATTGTTGAATCTGGCAATCAACGCCCGAGACGCCATGCCGGAGGGCGGCGCGTTGGTCATCGCTTCGCGCGTGGTCGAGATGGGCGGCGATCCCGAGTTGACGCGGGGCCGCTATGTCGAGATCGGCGTCACGGACAACGGTCACGGCATGCCCGATCATGTCCGTGCCAAGGCATTCGAGCCGTTCTTCACGACCAAGGAAATCGGTGCGGGTACCGGGCTCGGATTGGCGCAGGTGTTCGGCATTGCCCGTCAGGCAGGCGGAACTGCACGAATCGAAAGTGAAAGCGGAATCGGCACCAAGGTGACCATCCTCCTGCGACTGACGGAACCGGCGGTGGTGGCCAGCTCGTCAACCCGAGAGAAGGCGTCCGCCTATGCGACCGAGCCGAAATATGTTCTGGTGGTCGACGATGACGACGCCATTCGGACCGCACTTGTCGACTCGCTGGAAATGCTCGGCTACATCGTCGATGTCGCAGCCGATGCACCGGCGGCGCTGCAATCGCTGGATCGGCGGCAGCACGATATCGTGTTGCTGGATTACGCGATGCCACGTGTCACGGGCGGCGAGCTGGCCGTCGCGATGCGTCAGCGCTCGCCCCGATTGCCCATCGTGTTTATCACGGGATTTGCCGACAAGCTCGATTTCAGCGCGATATCCGGCCCCGAGCCTGCGGTGCTTTTGAAGCCGTTTCCACTGGAAATCCTGGCGAGCACGATCGCACGGATGTTGGTTTGACGTCGGCACGACGCATCGAGGCGTGCCGAGATCGGAATCGGCGCTTCGGCCGATCAGGGCAGGTGATTGCCGCCGGTCACCCCATAAACCTCCCCGGTCACATAACTCGATTCCTGCGAGGCGAGCAGCACGTAGATCGGCGCAAGCTCGGCCGGCTGGCCGGGGCGCTTCATCGGCGCTTCTGAGCCGAATACCTCGACTTTCTCCTGCGGCTGGCCGCCGCTCGGTTGCAGCGGCGTCCAGATCGGCCCTGGCGCGACCGCGTTGACGCGCACGCCCCGGTCGATCACCTGTTTGGCGAACGCGTGCGTGAAGGCCGTGATCGCGGCCTTGGTCGACGCGTAATCGAGCAGCCCGGGGCTCGGCTGGTAGCTCTGGATCGAGGTGGTGTTGATGATCGTGCCGCCGCGCGGCAGATGCGGCAGGGCCGCCTTGCAGAGCCAGAACATCGCGAACACGTTGGTGCGGAACGTGGCTTCGAGTTGCGCGGTGCTCAGGTCGGCGATGTGCTCCACGTACACCTGCTTGCCGGCGACGTTCACGAGAATGTCGAGGCCACCGAGCGCGCGCACGGCATCGTCGACCAGCTTCGTGCAGAACGCTTCGTCGCTGATGTCGCCAGGCAGCGCCACGGCCTTGCGGCCGGCTTCCTCGATCAAGCGGACGACCTCGCCGGCATCGGCCTCCTCATCATGTAAATAGTTCAAGGCGACGTCGGCGCCTTCCCGCGCGAAGGCGATCGCGGTGGCGCGCCCGATGCCGCTGTCGGCGCCGGTGATCAGCGCGCGACGGCCCTTGAGGCGTCCTGCGCCGCGATAGCTCTGCTCCCCGTGATCGGGCTTCGGATGCATCTCGCGGGCCAGGCCGGGCGCGGGTTGCGGCTGTCTGTCGAAGTCGGGCTGCGGATATTGCGTGAGCGGGTCCTGCATGGTGGTCTGATCGGGTTTGTCGGTCATGAGAGCGCTCCGTGTTCGGTTGGCAAGGCGGGACGCGAGGTCCGCTACGTCTGTCGATGTCAGCAACAGTCGTGCCATCGTGATCGACGGTTCACCGTTTTGCGGAGCAGATCCGGCCGGATCGAGCACGTCGCGATCGCGGCACGACGCTTGCGCATTCATCTGCGCAACCTGCGCGAGGAAGGCGGCCGGCCCCTGTCGGTGCGCCGCGCGCATGCATGGAGGAACAGCGCGATGGCGACAGTCGGAGATTTCATCGTCGAACGGCTTGCGGAGTGGGGCGTGCGGCGCATCTACGGGTATCCGGGCGACGGTATCAACGGCGTGTTCGGCGCGCTGAACCGCGCCGAGGGCAAGATCGATTTCGTGCAGGCCCGGCACGAGGAAATGGCGGCGTTCATGGCGAGCGCGCATGCAAAATTTACAGGCGAGCTGGGCGTGTGCATCGCGACGTCCGGCCCCGGCGCGTCGCATCTGATCACCGGCCTCTACGATGCCCGGCTCGATCACATGCCGGTGCTGGCGCTGGTGGGGCAGCAGGCGCGTGCCGCGCTCGGCGCGCATTATCAGCAGGAACTCGATCTGGCCGCGATGTTCAAGGATGTCGCCGGCGCGTTCGTGCAGACCGCCATGGTGCCCGCGCAGGTGCGCCATCTGATCGATCGGGCCGTGCGCACCGCGATCGCGACGCGCACCGTGACGGCGATCATATTGCCGAACGATCTCCAGCAACTCGATTACGAGCCGCCGAAGCGTGTGCATGGCACCGCGCATTCGGGCGTCGGTTATGCGCGGCCCAGGATCGTGCCCTACGAGGCCGATCTGCAGCGCGCGGCCGAGGTGCTCAATGCGGGCTCGAAGGTCGCGCTGCTGGTGGGCGCCGGCGCGCTGGGCGCGACCGACGAGGTGATCGCCGTGGCCGACCGGCTCGGCGCCGGCGCGGCGAAGGCGCTGCTCGGCAAGGCGGCGCTGCCCGACGATCTGCCGTGGGTGACGGGCTCGATCGGCCTGCTCGGCACCGAGCCGAGCAGCGAGCTGATGAACGAATGCGACACGCTGCTGATGATCGGTTCCGGTTTCCCCTACGCCGAATTCCTGCCGAAAGAGGGCAAGGCGCGTGGCGTGCAGATCGACCTGAAGGCCGACATGTTGAGCCTGCGTTATCCGATGGAGGTGAATCTGGTCGGCGATGCCGCCGAAACGCTGCGCCAGTTGCTGCCGCTGCTGAAGGAGCGCGACACGCATCCTTGGCGCGACCGGATCGCGCGCTGGAACCGGCGCTGGCACGACACGCTCGCCAAGCGCGCGCTGGCCGATGCGAGCCCCGGGCGCGGCGTGAATCCGCAGCGCGTGTTTACCGAGTTGTCGCCGAAGCTGCCCGCCGACGTGATCCTGACCAGCGACTCCGGCTCGTGCGCGAACTGGTACGCACGCGATTTGATGATCCGGCGCGGCATGATGGCATCGCTGTCGGGCGGGCTCGCGTCGATGGGAGCGGCCGTGCCATATGCGATCGCGGCGAAGTTCGCGCATCCCGCGCGGCCGGTGATCGCGGTGGTGGGCGACGGCGCGATGCAGATGAGCAACATGGCCGAACTGATCACGGTGGCGAAGTACTGGAAGCGTTGGCCGAATCCGCACTGGATCTGCATGGTGCTGAACAACGAGGATCTGAACCAGGTGACGTGGGAGCAGCGCGTGATGGAGGGCGACCCGAAGTTCGACGCGTCGCAGCAGGTGCCGAACGTGCCGTATCACAAGTTCGCGGAGCTGATCGGGCTGAAGGGGATCTACGTCGACGATCCGGCGCAGCTCGCGGCGGCCTGGGACGAGGCGCTGGCGGCCGATCGCCCGGTGGTGCTGGAAGTGAAGAGCGATCCGGAAGTGCCGCCGCTGCCGCCGCATGTCACACTGCAGCAGGCCAGGCATTTTGCCGAGACGCTGGTCAAGGGCGATCCTCGCGAACGCAGTGTCGTCGCCGATACCGCGCGGCAGGTGCTGGCGTCGGTACTGCCGGGGGGAAAGCATGATGGCAAATCGTAACGAGGCGTGTGTCGATGCGGCGTTGGTTCGGCATGGCGCAGGCAGTAAGTCGACCGCAAAGGAAATTCATCATGGGTAAGAAGGGCAGTGAAAGTGTGCAGACACTGACGCAACCGGTTGCGCTTGTCGAACTGAGCGAGAAGCTTGCCGACCTCGTGCGAACCGGCAGCCTCGACACGCGTTGTGCCGCGAAATTGCTGGACCGGCTGGAGAAGGAGGCCGCAGCCGTGGTCGACCGAGACGCGGCGTCGGAGGACGCCTTGAAGCCTGCCCTGAAGGCGTTGAAGCACGCGATCCGTGATTCGGATGCCGGCACCTTCGTGAAGGCGAGCGCCGCGCTGCGCTGATCGGCCCGCACGGTTGAACGCGGAGGCGGTGCGGCCTGCACGCCGGCATCGTGGGCGGGCGGCCGCCGGCGGGCGGTCATGTGCCGTTCCTCGCCGGCGCCGCCATCGCCGTCACCCGGCCGCGACGATCCGCACCGGGATCGACTTCGCCCCCGGCACCTTGCTGCCCTTCGCGTGATGCCAGAGCGGCAGCAGCGGATTGCACTCGGGGTAATAGCCGGCCACGCAGCCGCGCGGAATCTCGTACGGCACTACCTTCAGGCCGGCCACGCGCCGCTCGACGCCGTCATGGGCGATGGTTTCCAGCGTCACGCGCTCGTCCGTGCCGATGCCATGCGCGGCGATGTCGTCGCGATGCATGAGCAGCACCATCCGGTCGCCGTAGATGCCGCGAAACCGGTCGTCGAGGCTGTAGATCGTGGTATTGAACTGACTGTCGCCGCGCATCGTCATCAGCCGCAGCGCGCCTTCGCCGGCCGGCATGTCGGGGTCTTCGCCGAGCGATTCGGGCACCGCGAATTCGGCCCTGCCGCTGGGCGTCATCCAGCGCCGTTCGCGTGCCGGCAACGGGCGGGCGAAACCGCCGGGCGTCCACATGCGCGCGTCGAAATCGTGAAAGATCTCGGGGTAGGTGAGGGCGATCGCCTCGCGGATCAGCCGGTAGTCGTTGCGCCAGGCATCCCAGGCCACGGTGCTGCGCGCACCGAGCGTCGCCGTCGCGATGCCGGCGACGATGAACGGCTCGGAGCGCAGCGTCTCGCCGGCCGGTTCGGCCACGCCGCGCGAGCCGTGCATGCGCCCGGTGCTGTCCTCCACCGACACCGCCTGCTCGCCGCCCGCCTGCCGGTCGATCTCGATGCGGCTCAGGCATGGCAGCAGATAGGACACCGCGCCGGGCAGCAGCGCGGTGCGGTTCAGCTTGGTGGCGACGTTCACGGTCATCCGCAGGCGCCGCCAGGCCGGCTCGATGCGACCGCGATCGGGCACCGAGCGCACCAGGTTGCCGCCGAGGTTGAACACGGCGTCGACGCGCCCGTCGATCATTGCCTCGAACGCTTCCACCACGTTCATGCCGGTCTCGCGCGGCGGCTCGAAGTGGAACTGGCGGGCCAGGATGTCGAGCGGCGCCAGCGCCGGTTTTTCGGTGATGCCGACGGTGCGCTGGCCCTGCACGTTCGAGTGGCCCCGGATCGGCGAGACGCCGGCCCCGGGCTTGCCGAGATTGCCGCGCAGCATCAGGAAGTTGCAGATCATGCGGACGTTCTGCACGCCGAGCCGATGCTGCGTGATGCCCATGCCGTAATGCACGATGACCGCATTGGCGCGGCAATACAGGCGGGCGGCGCGCTCGAGTTCGGCGCGCGCGAGACCGCTTTCGCGTTCGATCGCGTGCCATGGGGTCTCGCGTACGTAGCGCGCGAACGCGTCGAAGCCGTGCGTGTGCGCATCGATGAAGGCCGTGTCCAGCACGCGCGGCGCACCGGCGGCGCGCGCCGCGTCGTCCTCGGCGATCACGGCCTTGCACAGGCCCGTCAACGCGGCGGTGTCGCCGCCGATGCGCAGCGTGTGGTATTGCGTCGAGATCTGCGTGTCGCCCGGCGTCAGCATCTCGCGCGGCGATTGCGGATTCGCGAAGCCCACCAGGCCCGGCTCGCGCAGCGGGTTGAAGGTGACGATCGGCACGCCGCGACGGCGCGCGTCCTGCAACGGATGCAGCATGCGCGGGCTGTTGGTGCCGACGTTGTGACCGAAGAAGAACATCAGGTCGGTCTGCTCGAAATCGTCGAGGCCGATGGTGCCGACGCCTGCGCCGATCGCCGCCTGCAGGCCGACGCTGCTGCTTTCGTGGCACATGTTCGAACTGTCCGGCAGGTTGTTGGTGCCGTACTGGCGCGCGAACAACTGCAGCATGTACGAGGTTTCCAGCGAGGCGCGGCCCGACGTGTAGAACACCGCGCGATCGGGCGTGGTCGCGTTCAGCTCGCGGCCGATCTCGTCGAAGGCCTGCTGCCAGCCGACCGGCAGATAGCGGTCGCTGGCCGCGTCGTAGCGCAGCGGCTCGGTCAGCCGTCCGGCCGCCTCGAGATCGTGGTCGTGCCAGCCGGCGAGTTCGGTAACGGTGTGGGCCGCGAAGAACGCGGCGCCCACCTGTTTCGACGTCATGTCCCACGCGGTGGCCTTCGCGCCGTTTTCGCAGAATTCGAACGGATGCGGGCTGGCCGGCTTGGCCCATGAGCAACTGACGCACATGAAGCCGTCCGGCTTGTTCTGCCGCATCAGCGCGGCGCCGCCCTTGCGCACCGCGTGCTCGCTCGCCAGGATCGCGACGACCGCCTTCATCGATCCCCATCCGCCCGACGCGTGCGGATAGGCCGCGTTGCGGCGTTCGGGATCGGTGTCGGGGGCGTCGCGGGTGGTGGGTTCGTCGGTATCGTGCATGGTCTGAGCTCCGGATTCGTGGGTCGTGTGCTTCAGCCGTGCACCGGGCAGCCGTTGAACGTGCCGCGATACGCCGCGGACGTTTCGTAGGCCGCCCGGCGCACGCGCATCACGCCACCGAGCGGGCGATGCGCGGCGAGGCCGTGCCACGGGCTGAAGCTCATGCCGTCGTCGATCGCCGTCGAGCGCGCGTCGGTCCAGCCCGGCTGCGGCGCCACCCGGATCGTCGCGACCGCGACATACGGGCTGACGTCCTCCGGCCACGCGACCGAGGCATCCTCCACGGGCATGGTTTCGATGTCGGTCGCCAGTTGCACGCGCAGCTCCCATTCGCCGCCGTGCCGCGCGAAGAAGGCCACCACCTCCTCGCGCAGGGCGTCCGGGCGGCCCCTCAGGTCGATCGGCGCATCCTTCAGCGCGACCAGCTCGGGCGAGACGGGCACCACGGCCAGCTTCGCGAAATACGGCCCGTACAGGCACGGCGCGCAGGTATAGAAGGTCTCGCCAAGGATGTGCGTGGCCGGATGGCCGCCCAGGTTCGTGAGCGTCGCGCTGTTGCCGCCGACGGCCTCGATCACGCGTTCGGCGCCGCGCATCACGGCCGACAGCGCCTTCTTGCCGCCCGGCGCACGGTCGGTCGTCTTCGACAGCATCTTCAGGCTGCGCACGAAGGCCTTCGGGGTGGGCGCGGAGAAGGCCGGCGCATTGACCATCACGAAATCCTGCGTGGCATGGGCCTCGCTGCCGGGCAGTCGCGCGCCGTCGACCTGCGCGATCTTCAGCGCCAGGCCGCGTGGCGTGGAGACGGCGTCGTCGAGCACGTCGCCGGGATTGGTCGACAGGCGCAGCGTCACCGGATAGGTGCCGCCCTTGCGCGCGAACACGCCGTGCGCAAGCTCGGGCGGCAGATCGGCGGCCACCGTCAGTTCGCCTTCGAGCAGGCCGTGGCTTTTGGCATGCACGCTGCGCACGGCATGCGCGTAGTCGTGCGACGTGATGTCCTGGATGTGGTTCAGGGCATCGATCAGCTCGCGCGTGGTATCGGCTTCATCGTCGGGAATCTGCTCGAACAGCGGGTCGAACGGCAGGGGGTGGATCGTCAGCGCGGTGGGGGTCATCGATGGCTCCGTCGGTGGGGTGGGCGCTTGTGCTTGCGCAAGCGCCGTACCCACGCCGGTCGTGGCGCGCGCGCCAGCCGGGCATCGAATTTGCTGAGTGCCGAAGGTTCATCGCACGCGCGAAGGCTCCCCATGATCGGCTCCGTCGGACGATCGCGGGAGTCCGGGCCGGCCGGCGCGCCGGTTGGCGCTTTTGTACACGGTGCTTGCAAATTGGTCGCCTGCCGCGTCCGACGTTTTCCATCGGATTCGCCATCGTGGGAACCGATTGCGTGCCGCGAACCACACGGGACCAGGAGGATGCAATGACAGGCACACCAGACCCACAGGCGCGCGTCGGGCCGCTGCGCCATGTCGACGACCGTCGGCCCGGTCTGACGCGGCGGCGCATGCGGGGTCGCTTCGTCTATTTCGACGTGGATGGCGGGCGCATTCGCGATGCCGACGAAATCGCGCGCATCGACGCGCTGGCCATCCCGCCGGCCTATGCGGACGTGTGGATCTGTGCCGACCCGCGCGGCCATCTCCAGGCGACCGGCCGCGATGCCCGCGGTCGCAAGCAGTATCGCTACCATCCGCTGTGGCGGGAACTTCGGGATGCCAACAAATATTCGCGGATGACCGCGTTTGCCCGGGCCTTGCCGCGAATCCGCTCGCGCGTCACGCGCGATCTGCGTCGGCCCGGCATGCCGCGCGACAAGGTGGTGGCGACCGTGGTGCGTCTGCTCGATACCACGCTGGTGCGGATCGGCAGCGCCGAATACGCACGGGACAACGCGTCCTACGGGCTGACCACGCTGCGCAAGCGCCACCTGAAGATCGCGGCCGGCGAAATGCGGCTGCGTTTTACCGGCAAGAGCGGGGTGGAGCACGACGTCACGATCGACGATCCGCGCCTGCGGCGCATGTTGCGGCGCTGCGCGGAGCTGCCCGGCCACGACCTGTTCCAGTACGTCGACGACGATGGTCAACGGCACACGGTCGGATCGGCCGATATCAACGCCTATCTGCACGAGGCGAGCGGCGCGGATTTCACGGCGAAGGACTATCGCACGTGGGCGGGCAGCGTTCACGCGCTCGGCGCGCTGCGCCGGATCGAATGGATCGACGCGGCGCAGGCGCGCAAGCAGATCGTCGAGACGGTGCGAGCGGTGGCTGCGCTGCTCTACAACACGCCCGCCGTGTGCCGACGCTGCTATATCCATCCGGTGGTGCTCGACGCGTTCGAGGCCGGCGGGCTGGCGGCGCTCGGGCCGTGCCGTGCGCGACGCGGGTTGAGGATCGACGAGGTGGCGTTTGCGGCTTTGCTGGTCAAGGCCGCGGGAAGCGCGGTATCGAAACCGGTGCAGCGGCCGCGAAGACGGGTTGGCGCGTCGGATGGCAGCAAGGGGGCCGGCCATGAGGCCCATCGATCCGCCTCGACGCGCGGCAAGCGCATGAGCGCGCCGCACGCCTGATCGCCGGGCCGGCTTGCCGCGCGTGTCGGGGGCGATGTTACGAGGCGCCGTGGTTCAGCGGGTCATCGTCATCGGTGTCGTTGAATTCCGCGAGGCGGTTGTAGATCGTCTTCAGACTGATGTCGAGCACTTCGGCCGCGTGTGTCTTGACGCCGCCGCATTGCGCCAGCGTGCCGAGGATCATGCGTCGATCGACCTCGGTGAGCGTGATGCCCAGCGGCACCGTCACGACCTCGTCGGCGGCGTCCCCGTCGCCCAATACTTCGGTCAGGATGGGCGGCGGGAGTTCGGTGATCAAATCGCTGTCGTTGAAGATGCTCGCGCGCTGCACGAAGTTGCGCAGTTCGCGCACGTTTCCCGGCCACGCGTAATTCGACAGCGCGGCCAGCGCGGCCGGGGCGAACTGCCGGTTGCGTCCGGACGCTTTGCCGTGCTGCTCGAGCAGCGCGCCGGCGAGCAACTGTATGTCGTCGCCACGCTCCCGAAGCGGTGGCAGCGCGATCGGAAAGACGTTGATTCGATGGTAGAGGTCGGCCCGCAACTTGCCGCTGGCGATCATTGCTTCAGGATCGCGATTGGTCGCCGCCACGATGCGCACGTCGACATCCACCTCTGCGGTGGCCCCCAGGCGTGATACGCATCCTGTTTCGAGCACGCGCAGCAGCTTGACCTGCAATTCGAGCGGCATCTCGGTAATTTCATCGAGAAACAAGGTGCCGCCATCCGCGCGCTCGAAGTAGCCCTGGTGCTGGCGGTCTGCGCCGGTAAAGCTGCCTTTGTCGTGGCCGAACAGTTCGCTCTCGACCAGGTTTGCCGCGATGGCGCCGCAATTGACGGCGAGGAACGGGCCGCTACGGCGGTTGCTGAGGTTGTGGACGGTTTCCGCCGCCAATTCCTTTCCGGTGCCGGATTCTCCCGTCAGCAGCACCGACGCATCCGTGCTCGCCACCCGCGTGAGGGCGTCATAGACACGCTGCATCACCGGCGAGCTGCCGAGCATGAGACCGAAGCGGCCGAGACGCTTCAGCTCGTCGCGCAACCTGGCGATCTCTTCGTGGAGCGCCGGCGTTCGGGGCACGCGCGCGAAGATGCTGTTGAGCC
The DNA here is from genome assembly GCF_054589155.1 of Burkholderia sp. 3C. Lineage (NCBI taxonomy): Bacteria > Pseudomonadati > Pseudomonadota > Betaproteobacteria > Burkholderiales > Burkholderiaceae > Burkholderia > Burkholderia sp. 3C. Next base: position 257,481 of record NZ_BAAILN010000107.1, on the reverse strand, counting down.
GGTGCATGTTCAACGGCTTGACGAGATAGTCGTTCGCACCGCATCGGATCGCATTGATTGCCGAATCCATGCTGGCGTGGCCGGTCATCACCACCTTTTCGCAGTGCGTTCCCTTGGGCAACTCGTCAAAGAGGTCCACACCTTGACCGTCGGGCAACATCAAGTCGCTCAGGATAAGGTCGGGCATGCGCCTGGCAATGAGGGCCCGGGCCTCGGCCAATGTGCCGACGGCGTCGCATGTCAGGTGCTGGGTCCGGGCGAGCGCCACGAGCATATCCCTGGAATCGGGGTCGTCTTCGACAAAGAGTACGTAGGGCATGGGCGGTGTCCATGGCGAATCACGCAGCAAGGTCGGCGGACCTCGAACTGCATCGCTTGCTGATGGAATGACCAGAAAGTCTCTGCGCCTGAGAAGGGCAGAGCGTGCCGAAGCCACGTCGTGTCGGCGTTGGCAGCCGGTCCAAACGCCGGGCCGGTGCGGCGCCCTTCCGAGAAGTGGCAACAGGCGTGCTACCTATCGGAAGTCTACAAAAAGTGGATCGGAAATGGCAAGCCGGGCAGCTCGGCTATCCGCCGGCCAGGCCACGCAATTGTCTTCCCGACAGCGCATTCTTCGCTGCTACCATGCGCGGCAACATCATGAAGGAAACAGGAGCGAGCAAGATGAATCTGGATACGGCAGGCAAAAGCCGTAGCGTCGCCACCCTCTTGACGCTGTCCGGAGGCTTTCTCGACGCTTATGCCTACGTTGGCCACGGCGGCGTGTTCGCAAACGCCATGACCGGGAACGTGGCACTCCTTGGCATCCAGATATCAGCCGGCAACTGGGTTCAGGCGCAACGACACGTCCCGCCACTCGTCGCCTTCGTACTTGCGGTATTCGTCGTCCATCTGTTGCGACTCGACATCGTGGCCAACGTGATTCGGCGTCCCGCCTTGGTCTGCCTTTTACTCGAGATTCTCTTTCTGACGGTAGCCGCCAGTGGCGTGTGTGGACGCGCGGAACTGTGGTTGATCCCGGGCATCACGTTCGTCGCCACCATGCAGACCTTGTCGTTTACGCATGTCGAGAATCTTGCGTACTCTTCAATGATGACGACCGGCAACCTTCGCGGCGCGGCGAAAAGTCTTCTCGAAGGACTCATTCCAAGATACGACAAGTTGGCGCTGCACAACGCATCGTTGCTCGGCGGCGCGAGCTTGAGCTTCTTCGCCGGCGCCGTGTTCGGAGGGCTCGCCACCCGGCTGATGCGCGATATGGCGTTATGGTTTGCCGTTGCGCTTCTGTTGGGCGCACTTTTCCGGATGGCACAACTGGCGCGCAGCGGCGCCGGCGGTGGGGAAAATCAAGCGGGGAATCGATAATCGCCCCGTCTCGTGCGCAAGCAGGAATCTGAATACCTGCTCGATCCGGGGGCGTCCATATCTGTTCGATCAATCTGTTGCGGGAGATGCGCTACCTCCTCGTTACCCGAACCTGGGCATCACGGTCATTTATTTTTTAGCCGGAAAACCTTGCTCTATGTGTTGGGGGTTGTCAGCATGCGAGTGGCTCGACATTGGATGCCTATGGAAATGTCGTTAATGCGGTGGACTCCATTGGCGATATTGCGAATGGTTTTCCGGCCGGATCGCATAATCAGGTCAAACTCCGGATCGGAGTGTTGAATAAGTTTTAGGGTGCGGCGGCTGTAACCTGGCATTATCAATAACCAAGTATTCCTCCAAGGCGAAATAACAGGTTATTTCGCGTTCCGTGAAAATCTTCCTGCATCGTTCATTCGGCATGGCACGACGAACCGCGTTTCGCGTGCATTGCCGCGCACCGCTTTCGTCGGCCGCCGACCGGGCTCGCGTCGGGCTGCCCGGCCATGAGCGTCGGGCGTTCTTCCGCGCTCGGACGCAGGTATGCCTTCCTCATTTCAATTCCCTTTCCTATCAAGAGTATTGAACTTGATAATTAATCATTGGCTTAAGAAAATTGTTTAAGCACTCCATGAAGAGGTGCGGGTGAATTGTGCGTGGGTGGTTCGGCAGGCAAGATTGGTGTGATGAATCTGATTTGAAAGAATTCAAGGTAAACATCCAAAAGCAATTACTAAACTTGATTTGAATTGATCTGCTATCTACTGAAGATAGGAACTAAATGGATGAGAAAAAATGAGGATGACCGTAGATGAAAAATGTTTAACTTTCGAAAGGATGCTTTTAAAATTCCGCTGCTGTATTGTCCGCTTTCATGCCTTTTTCCTTTATAGGATTGCGCATCAAGCAAAGATTATTTAACAGACTATTGGGTGGAGCGTGCAATGATCAGATGTGTTCGAATCTGGACCGGCAGTGATGGCGACTCGCTGTTCGAGGAAGGCTTGATCGATCTCCCGAAGGGAGAGCGGGGCGACGTGCTGAGCGAAACCGTCGACGTGGTGTCCATCTCGTTTCGCGAGACACGTGCGGGTGGGGCTTTCGAATGGCACGACGCACCTGCTCGCCAGTTCGTCATCACGCTGAGCGGCACGCTCGAGTTCACCACGCGATCGGGTGCGACATTTACCATCGCGCCAGGCGATGTGCTGCTTGCCGAGGACACGACGGGAAGCGGCCACCGCTGGAGGCTCGTGGACGACGAGCCGTGGCGGCGCGCGTATGTGATCTTCACGCCGTTCTCCACCCCCTGTTTCGTAAAAAAAGACTAGTTATCTGGTCGACGGAGTTTCAGATGAGTATTGAGAATACGTTTAGGAATGCAGATGTCGTTCTGATCGGCGCCGGCATCATGGGCGCGACTGTGGGTACGGTGCTGAAGGAACTCGATCCGTCACTGTCGGTGGTGATGTTCGAAACCTTGCACGACTGCGCGCTCGAAAGCTCGGATGGTTGGAATAATGCGGGCACCGGGCACGCCGCCAATTGCGAGCTGAATTACACCCCCGAGCTGCCCGATGGCAGTGTCGACATCGCCAAGGCGCTCGAAGTCAATGTTCAGTTTGATACGTCCCGGCAGCTGTGGGCCCACCTGGTCAAGACCGGGAAAATAGCCGATCCCGCGGCGTTCATCCACGCGTGTCCGCATATGAGTTTCGTCACCGGCGAGGCTAATCGGACATTCCTGCGCGAGCGCTTTCGAGCGATGTCCTCGCATCATTGCTACGCCGGCATGGAGTACAGCGAGGACAGCAAGCAGATTGCCGAATGGGCACCGTTGCTGATGGAGGGGCGCGATCCGGCAACGCCGTTGGCCGCGACCCGCATGGCGAGCGGCTCCGATGTCGACTACGGCGCGCTGACCCACTTGCTCGTGGCGCAACTGGCCGGCCAGTCAGGATTCTCGGTGCATTACCAGCATCGCGTCGTGGGCCTGGCGCGTCACGAAAGTGGTGCCTGGCAGGTCGAGGTGGAAAATCGCGAAACTGGCGAAATCAGCATCACGCTGGCGAAATTCGTATTCATCGGCGCCGGCGGTGCATCGATCGAACTGCTGCAGAAATCGGGCATTCCGGAAGGGCACGGTTACGGCGGGTTTCCGGTCAGCGGGGTATGGCTGCGCTGTGACGTCGACGCCGTTGCGCAACGTCACCACGCCAAAGTTTACGGCAAGGCGGCCCATGGATCGCCGCCGATGTCCGTACCGCATCTGGACACCCGGGTGGTCGGCGGCAAGCGCTCGGTTCTGTTTGGGCCTTATGCCGGGTTCTCGACCAAGTTTCTCAAGGAGGGCTCCTATTTCGATTTGTTCAAGTCGGTGCGGCCCGCCAACATTCTGCCCATGCTCGACGTTGCGCGACACAGCCTGCAACTCGAAGAGTATCTGGTCGGGCAGATCGTTCAGACGCCGCATCAGATGTTCGAAACCCTGCAGGGCTTTTATCCCGGCGCCAGAGAGGAAGACTGGACCGAGGCGGTGGCCGGCCAACGTGTCCAGATCATCAAGTCCAATGGCAAGGGCGGTGGCGAACTGGAGTTCGGCACCGAACTCGTCGCATCGCAAGACAAGTCGATCGTGGCCTTGATGGGTGCATCGCCCGGCGCGTCGACGGCGGCCCATATCGCGCTCGAAGTGCTGCGTACCTGCTTCTCCGATCGAATGACGGATGGCGATTGGCTGCCGCGCCTGAAGCAGATCATCCCGACTTACGGGGTCGATCTGAAGCAAGACGGCGAGGCATGCCGAGAAACCCGCGCCCATACCGCGGCGGTGCTCGGGCTGGAAAACGTTTGACGCGGCAGTGTGCGTGAGTTTCGACCCGGCCGATGAACTGGCAACGCGTTCCATTCGCACTGCGAATGTTCTTCGCGCCGGGGAAAGCCGTGATGCCGGTTACCGCAATTTCGATATCAATCAACGCAGACGTAGGTGGCGCTCGCCACGAATCTACGTGGACACAGCACGACTTGCCTCTGCTCGGGCGGCTGTCCGGCTGGAAATCGGCTCAAGGAAGCCATATGAACCTCACCGCACTCATGCTGTCGCGAATCCAGTTCGCGGCAACCGTGTCGTTTCACATCATTTTTCCAGCTTTCACGGTAGGGCTGGCTGCGTGGCTCTGTGTGCTGGAGGGGATGTCGCTGACGACAGGGCGCCCAACCTATCGTCGTCTGTTTGATTTCTGGCGCGGCATATTCGCGGTTGCGTTCGCGATGGGGGTGGTGTCGGGCATCGTCATGGCGTTTCAGTTCGGCACCAACTGGAGTGAACTCTCACGGCGAACCGGTGCGATCCAGGGGCCGCTGCTGGCCTATGAAACGTTCAGTGCGTTCGCGTTGGAGGCGAGCTTTTTCGGCATGGTGATGTTCGGCCGGAACCGCTTGCCTCGATGGCTCTACTTCTTTTCCTGTCTGATGATGGCGCTCGGTACGACCTTGTCCTCGTTCTGGATCATGGTCAACAACAGTTGGATGCAATACCCGGTTGGTTTCGTGATGGACGCGAAGGGGGTTTTCACGCCGACCGACTGGCCGGCCATCATCTTCAGCCCAGTGATGCTCGTGCGCTTCCCGCACATGCTGCTCGCCGCCTATCTCACGTCGGCGTTCTGCATCGCCGCCACCGGTGCGTGGCACACCCTGAAAGGGCAGTTCGAAGCCGAGTCGCGCACCATGATGCGCATGTCGCTTGGTCTGGCTGCCGTGCTGGTGCCGTGTCAGTTGTTGTTCGGGCACCTGGTCGGCGACTATACGCACGATAAACAGCCCACCAAGTTCGCGGCGATAGAAGCGCGCTGGCACGACGAGCAACCGGCGGCGGAAGTATTGATCGCCTGGCCCAACGAGAAGACCGAATCGAACGATTACGCGATCAGCATCCCTTACCTGGGTAGCCTGATCGGCTCGATGAGCCTCACGTCAAAAGAGGTCGGGCTGACCGATTGGCCGAAAGCGAATCGCCCTCCGGTGGCCATCCCATTTTTCGCATTCCGAATCATGGTCGCGTGTGGGCTGCTGATGCTGGCACTCGCCTGGTACGGGAGTTGGCAGGTGGTACGCAAGCGTGCTCAGGTCAGCCGTTGGTTGCTCCGGACGATTTTCCTGTCCTTTCCCGTTGGCTTCATCGCGACCTTGACGGGTTGGTTTACCGCCGAAGTGGGCCGACAACCCTGGACGGTGTTCGGTCAATTGCGTACCGCGGAGGCTGTCACCCCGACTTTGAGCAGTCCGGAAGTCGGCGCCACATTGATCCTCTTCTCGGTCATATACAGCGTGATCTTCCTGTTCGGCACGATCTACATCTATCGCTTGCTCAAGCGTGGCCCAGCCAGTGTTTCTGCACCGGCAGCAGCGGGAACGAACCCGAGACGTCCTTTATCGCTGGCGAGCGAGAACATCGACTCGAATCGCAAATCGGAGACGCTCGCATGATGCTCGATTTCTGGGTTGCGGTGCTTGTTCTGACCACATTTCTGTACGTATCGCTCGACGGTTTCGACTTGGGCGTCGGCATGTTGCTTCCATGGGTTCGAGACGCGTCGGAGCGGGACCGCATGCTGGCGTCGATCGCACCCGTGTGGGATGGCAACGAGACCTGGCTCGTCATGAGCGCGACGGTCATGTTCGCGGTATTTCCGCTGTTTTACGCGACGTTGTTGTCGGCCTTTTATTTGCCTCTGATGGTCATGTTGGCCGGGCTGATTTTCCGAGGCGTTGCCTTTGAATTCCGTGACCGAAGCACGCGCACCCGGCCGTTGTGGGACAAGGGATTCATGATCGGATCCTACGTCGTGGCTTTCATGCAAGGCACGACCGCGGGCGCGCTGGCAAATGGTCTGCCGATGAACGGGCACGATTACATCGGCGGCGCTTTTGGCTGGCTGTCGCCCTTTGCGTTGTTCTGTGGCTTGGGCTTGTGTTTGGGATACGCGCTGATCGGCGCCGCCTGGCTCGCCTACAAGTCGCGCCGCACCACGCAACAACTGGCCTTTCAACTGCTGCCGCGCCTGCTGATGGGGGTATTGGGATTTCTTGCGGTGGCGTTCGTCGCGACCTTGCTCAGAAACACGCTCCTCATGCAGCGCTGGATCGATCACCCGACACTGTTTCTGTTTCCGATTGAAGCCCTGGTGATCAGTGCGTTGATGGCAAGGGCGATCGGCGCGCGTCGGGAGTTGGCCCCGTTCCTTCTCACCGTGGCGTTGTTTGCCGTTGGGCTCGGTACGTTCGTCGCGTCGTTCTATCCGTACCTGATTCCGTTCGCCATGACGACCACCGAAGCCGCAGCGCCACAGTCGAGCCAGTCGTTTCTGTTCTGGGGGGCGGGTGTCTTCGTGCTGCCGATCACGATTTTATACACGATGTTCATTTACTTCACCTTCAAGGGGAAGGTGCAAGTGAATGGTGAAGAGTACTGACCTTCTCTATCAAGGAACACTGAACATGACGAACGCCAACCTCGGCCACCCCGTCCTGGCGGACATTGCAATCGGCCTCAATGCCTCGGGCACCCGCGAGGAATTCGACAGCATGGGCAAGGTGTCGGTGCCCGCCGAAAAATACTGGGGCGCGCAGACGCAGCGCTCGCTCGAGCATTTCTCGATCGGCGACGACCGGATGCCCAAGGCGGTCTATCACGCCTATGGCACGGTGAAGAAGGCATGTGCCCTGGTCAACCAGGCGGCCGGGCGGCTGCCCGACTGGAAAGCCCAGGCCATCGTTCATGCCGCCGACGAAGCGATCGCCGGCCGACTCGATGCGCATTTCCCGCTTTATGTGTGGCAGACCGGGTCGGGCACCCAGTCCAACATGAACGTGAACGAAGTGCTGTCGAACCGCGCGATTCAATTGCTGGGCGGCACGCTCGGCACGCAGCAGCCGGTGGGCCCCAACGACGACGTCAACATGGGCCAGTCATCCAACGACAGTTTCCCCACCGCGATGCATATCGCCGCCGTCACCGTGATCGACGAGCGTCTCGTGCCGGCCCTGAGCCGGCTCGCCGCCACCATCGAACGCAAGGCAAGCGGGTGGATGAACGTGATCAAGGTGGGGCGTACCCACCTGGAAGACGCGACGCCGCTGTCGGTCGGGCAGGAATGGTCGGGGTGGGCCGCGCAGCTGCGGGCCTGCATCGCGGAGATCGAACGCAGCCGCGAAGGGCTCTACGAACTGGCGCTCGGCGGCACCGCGGTCGGCACCGGCCTCAATGCGCCGGCGGGATTTTCGAAGAATGTGGCGGCGAAGATTGCCGAGCTGACGGGAAAGCCGTTCGTGACGGCGCCGAACAAATTCATGGCGCAGGGCTCGCTGGACGCCATGGTGCGCGCCTCCGCGGCGCTGCGCGGCGCAGCGGTGTCGCTCATGAAGATCGCCAACGACATGCGCTGGCTGGCGTCGGGGCCGCGTTGCGGGCTGGGGGAATTGAAGCTGCCGGCCAACGAACCCGGTTCGTCGATCATGCCGGGCAAGGTCAATCCGACTCAATGCGAAGCGATGGTCATGATCTCGATCCAGGTGATCGGCGAGGACACGGCGGTCGCCTTTGCGGGGAGCCAGGGCAATTTCGAGCTGAACGCGATGCGGCCGATCATCATCAACAACTTCCTGCACTGCGCGACGATTCTGGCCGATGGCTGCGAAAAGTTCCGGACCTATTCCGTGGAAGGAACCGATCTCGATCACGACAGGATTCAGGCTTACCTGGACAACAACCTGATGCTGGTGACGGCACTGTCGCCGGTGATCGGTTATCAGAACGCCGCGCATATCGCCGAGGACGCGCAGGCCACCGGCTCCACGTTGAAGGCCGCGGCGCTCAAATCGGGCAAGGTCAGCGAATCCGACTACGAGAAGTTCATCAACCCCGCCGCCATGATCGGTGAGGGCACCGGGGGCGCTTGATAAACGGTGGTCACTTCGTTGCCTCCCGATCAGGAAGGCGTGTGGCGGGTTGGCTTCGCGACTTACGACCATGTTCATGCTCAAATCGCTTCGTAACCAACTCATCCTCGCCATTGGCGTGATGATCAGTTTGCTTGCATTGATGCAAGGCGCGAGCTCGTACCACTTTTTGAAAGCCGGTACGGCCGCGCTGCTCGACCGGCGCATGGCCTCTCTGGCCATCCGCCTTCGGCTCGATTTCGACACGCGCAGCGTGACGTTTTTTCGGGTTTCCACGCCCCCGGACAAGCATGACCTCGTCATCGTCGTATGGAAAGACGACGAATCGAAACCCGTCTATTCCAACAACCCGGATTTGCTGTTGCCGCGTGACGCGCGGCTCGGTTTCACCAACCCGACTCTGTTCGGAGAGAAGTGGCGGCTCTACACGCGCAGCCGCCCCGGCCAGCGGGTCCAGATTGCGCAACGGATGTCGGCAAGGGCAGAAATGGAGACGCGGTTGGCGACCTACTCGCTCTGGCCGATCGTCGTGCTGATTCCCTTCGTTTGGATCGCGGTGCCGATCGTCGTGAGCCGGTCGTTGCGACAGGTGAATCGGCTCGGCAATACGGTATGCGCCATCGACGTGAACTGTCTGGAAGCGTTGCCGCTGACTCGGGTGCCCGATGAACTGCTGCCCTTCATCCGGTCCATCAATCTGATGATCGAACGTCTCGCTCGATCGATCGAAACCGAGCGCCAGTTTATCGACAATGCCGCCCACGAGCTGCGAACGCCCATCACCGCCTTGCAATTGCAGGCCGACAATCTGCAACACGAGATCGGATTGGGCAGTCTGGAGCGCTTTCGCGAACTGCAAAGCGGCATCACACGCAGCAGTAACCTGATTTCTCAACTGCTGCGACTGGCTCGTGCCGATACGCCGCTGTTGGGCAAGTCGATGCCGTCGGCGATGGCGAGCATCGACGTTGGCCCGACCATCGTGAATGCCATTGCCGATGTGTTGCCGACGGCAATACAACGACGGATCGATATCGGCGCAGACGAAATGACCGATGCGCGAGTGCGCATGCTCGAGCTGGATATCGACACGGTGGTCAGGAACCTGGTCGGGAATGCCGTGCGATATACGCCGGACGGCGGCAGGATCGATGTATCGACCCACGTACGGGGCAAGACGGTCGATATCACGGTCAAGGACAGCGGGCCGGGCATCGATCCCAAACTGCTGCCGCGCGTGTTCGATCGTTTCTTTCGCGCCGATGTCGGCGGCGACGGCAGCGGCTTGGGTCTGGCGATCGTCAGGGCCATCGTGACTCGCTACGACGGGACGGTGCAACTGCACAATCGCAGCGACGGGCAGTCCGGAATCATCGCCATGGTGAGCTTGCCGATGGAACGTGATGGCGCCGCCTGAGGCCCCACCGATCCCGCGGGATTCGGCCGTTCATGGTGTTTTTCAAGGTAATGGAAATGCGAGTTTTGCTAATCGAAGACGATGTACAGATCGGTCAAGGCCTGCTGCGCGCATTGAAGAATGCCGATATCAGCGTGGACTGGGTACGTGATGGGGTGGCCGGGCTACGTGCCACCGACGACGCGGAGTACAGCGTCGTGCTGCTCGATCTGGGTTTGCCCGGCATGGACGGCATGGAACTGCTGAAATCATTGCGAAAGGCGGGCAAGGCCGTGCCGGTTCTGATCCTGACGGCGAAGGATGATCTCGATTCACGGGTCGAAGGCCTCGATGTCGGGGCAGACGACTATATGTTGAAGCCGCTTGCGGTTCCCGAACTGCTGGCACGAATTCGTGCCGTGATCCGGCGGAAGGCGGGCTATGCCTCCTCTCGCCTCGGCAACGAATCCTTCAGCCTCGACATGGACAAACGCACACTGACGTGCAATGGCAGCACGTCGGTGTTGTCCGCACGCGAGTTCTCGCTGATGTTGGCGTTTCTCGAGCGGCCGGGAACGATCCTGTCGCGCGGGCAGCTTGAAGACCGCCTGTATGGCTGGGGAAAAGAGGTCGAGAGCAATGCGATCGACGCCCTGATTCATTCGGTGCGAAAGAAGTTCGGTGGGTCCGTGATTCGCAATGTGCGCGGACTCGGGTGGACCGTGATGCTCGACGATGTCGGCAACGACCTGACGTTGGCTCACTGACGTACTTCCCGGATCGCTCATTCTGCGCTCATTCTTCAACGATACGATATGTTGTATCGACGCACTGTCAGGGTAGTGAGCGATCCTTGAAACGTGAGTTTTTTGAGGATCGTATCGCCGGGTACGGCCCTGGGCATGTCATCGCTGAAGCATGATGGGTAGCGATCAATCAATTGATCAGGATAACGATTGATTGAAAAGGCGCGATGCATCGTGATGCGGTGTGTAGATGGACCTTCCAGAAGCACTGATTTTTACAACTCGACATCCCATGCTGAAACGCATTTCTATTGTGACGCTGCTCTGTAGCCTGAGCTTGAGCCTTGTTGGGTGTGTGGTCGCCCCCGTCGGCCAGGCCGTCTGGGTTCCGGCTCATTACGACTCGTGGGGCTATTGGCATCACGGCTATTGGCGCTGACGTGCTCTGCTGATCCACACCGAACTTCATCTTCGAAACTAAAAAATGCAAAAATTTTCATTCGAGGCTTGTGCCGTTGCTCTGTGTTCGGCACTGCTCTCCGTCTGCTTCTCGCAGTCCGCATTGGCGCAGGCCGTGGTCGTGGCGGCGCCTCCACCGCCTCCGGTGGTTGTGGCTGCGCCTGCGCCCGTGGTGGTCGCGGCTCCTGCCGTTGCTGTCGTGGAGCCGCCCCCGGTTTTCTGCCACTGGGTACGCCGTCGCGAACCCGACAATGGCTATTACGGTTGGCACTGGCACAGCTTTCGTGTTTGCAATTGATTGGTGCACGCTGATCGTAGCGTGAACCTTCCTCCAAGGCAGGGCGAGTATTTCACCTGAATGTGTGCCGGACCGTGCATCGGGATGGGGCGTGGCGTACTCGCACTGTGGCTCAAAAAATTGATCATGAGAGGAGGTGATTCACGATCGAGTAAATGGTCGGAATTTCCCGGGGAGAGGGTTGAAACATTGGATATTTTTTGATGCGCCGGGACGATATATTTATTTGACGTGAAAATATAAAGGGGTGTTGCGATGAGGTTTGTTCTTCATGGAAAAGTGCCAATTCTAAGCGGCAAATCGCCGATTTCTGCAAAAATTGCCGCGATGATTTTGCTGGTGTTTTATTTTCCTTTGCCCATTCTTTTTGTGCAAATGCTTTGTGGCTACCACGATTTCGAGTCGCTGAACAATTTCCAGTCTTCCGAAAAGATGTCGGCTGCGGCGCTTGGTGCCATCGTTTTCTTTTTGTTGACGATAGTGCTGGTTTGGGTGGTCGTGAAGGGTTTTTTGCTGGTCGAGTTGTTTTCCAGGCAGCGATGGGCAAAAAATGTTCTGTCTGTCATTTTGGTTATAAAGATGTTGGCGATTTTCCTGGCATATGTCGTTCACCCGGAGGATGCGTCGCTGGCCCCGAGTAACAATATCGATTGCATCGCGGAGGTCGTGGCTGTGATCCTGCTGGCGACGCCAAAGAGTATCGCCTGGTTTCGATTCAAGAAGTCGAATAACGTCGAGCTTAATTGAAAATATAGTTGAAAAACGAAGATCGATAAGAAGATTTGTGAAATTCGCGGGCTGTTGGTGGTCCATTTCGTGATCTCGCAGTATCAACGACGCTTTACTGCTGTCGCCGTTGATTTTCGGTGATATGCGAAATGGTCAGTTATTTATATGGTTATTTGGATTTGATGATGAAATCAATCTTGACGTCTTTCGGAATGTCGCTCCTCGTGCTCGCATCGTCAAGCCACGCGGCAACCATCGAGGCAACTCGAACCCCGTTCAACGGCACTGATATCAGCGGTGTTTATCAATGCGCCGGCAACGATATTCACGACGGCGATTCGCACAGCACCATGATCCTCCAGCTCGACGCGAAATATAGTTCGGGCAAGTTCGGTGCGTACAAGGTGACGGTCGATGACGTATACGTCGGATCGATTGTTTCGAACGGGAAGCAATTGGCCATGGACTTCGCGAATAAGGATCTGTCGAAACACGACTTCGGCGTAGCGCTGGCTACGGTGAATACCGCGTCGAGCGGAAAGGTCACGATCAAAAAGTTCTACTACGAGCCGCAATACATGGGGGGGGGCAACGGCATCGAGACTTGCACGTCGAAGTAAAGTATTCACGTGCCGGCACGCTGAAGTGTTTGATCATTTCGGCGTGCGAACAAAAATCATGATCTTCAAAAAATCGCAAGCTAGCCAAAGAATGATGAATTCCCGATTGGAGTCGAATGATTTTCCAGCCGGTGCAGTCGGCCGTCGGCGCCATGCACTGGGAACGCGTCGCAGTTATCGTCTGGCGGCCGGGATGGCTGCTGCCATGCTGATCCTGTCCGGTTGCGGCGGCGATAACGGCGATAGCTGTCTGAGTGACGGCTCCTGTTACCAGGTCGGCGGTGTTCTCGATGGGCTGCTTCCATCGAGCAGCCTGGTTGTACAGAATGACGGAGCCGACAACCTGACATTGACTGCCAACGGCAGCTTTCTCTTTTCGAATCCGGTCGACAATTCAAGCGACTACAACGTGACCGTGCTCACGCAGCCCACGGGGCAGACCTGTTCGATCATCGATAACGATGGGTATGGCCCGGGGCCGGGAGACGATAACGTCGCTATTTCGTGCACGCCGAACAGCTATACGATCAGCGGGACGGTGGCCGGCCTGACGCCCGGCAACGTGCTCATCCTGCAGAACAACGGCGCGGACACCGTGACCCTTGCGGGAAATGGCGGCTTCTCGTTCGGCACGTCCGTGAGCTATTCCCGTTCGTATTCGGTCACGGTGCTATCTCAACCTCACGCGCCGGTACAGAACTGCACGGTCGCGAATGCGGCTGGCGCGGTTGCGGGATTGGTCACCAACATCGTCGTCACGTGTATCTAGGTTGGATAGGCGAAAATCAAGATGAAAGCATTTAAAAACCTGAGAGTCATATGCGGAATCGCCTGTGTCGGCGTCGCCACTCAGATCACTTGGGCACAGGAAAGCAACATCGCTGCCGCCACACCTTCGGACTCGAGTCGCCACGGCAGAAGCGTAGCGGAACGGAAAAACCCGAATTTGGGACCGGCCTTGCACAATGCGCTTTCGCAAGTTCCAGGACTCGATGTGTCCGGCATCAATGTGAAGGTGCGAGGCCAGGTCGTCACGTTGGCGGGTGATGTCGCGCAACCCGGCCAGATCACGCTGGCCGGTGCCGCGGTACAAGGTGTGGCGGGGGTGGGCACGGTTCACAACCTTCTGATTGCGAGCCCTCGATAGGCTTGTGTCGCGCGTCGGTCGATGCGTTTTCGGGCGGCTTGCCGCTTTGTCCGCTCGGCTCCATTCTCGACGGAGCCGGCGGACCTCCTTGCCGGCTCAAGGATCGACACGGGTTTGCCCCGCATCGCATTGGAAAATCAACGATGCCGGATTCGAGCCGTCGCGCAATGTGCGCACCGAATCGACGGTGCGTACGATTCGATCGCCGCATATCTTGCGAGCGGCCTTCGTGCAGGTCGACGGCCCGGCCAGCAAGCCGCCGCAATCCACCTGGAACGTTTGCACGCCACCACGCGGTTGCAGTTCGAAAGCGCTGTAGGTCGGACCGGAAGCCGTCGAGCACCCCGTGATGGCCGCTGAAAAGAGCGCAAGCGCAAGCGTAAGTTTGTTCACAGTTAACTCCTTCAAACCGAATTGGATTGCGTCACACCACGGGCCGCATGACGAACTCGTCCCGCCTGCGTCACGGCAGCTAGCCGAGCTGCCGCGACGGTTCCGGCAAGCCCTCACTTCCACTGATAAAGCATGCCTGCGCCGATCACCTTTTGACCGCCGCTGAAGCCGCCATTGATCGAGGCCTTCAAGTTCTCGCTGATGCGAGCCTGCATGTTGACCGCCATCGCCTTCTGGCCCTGGAACGTCGAGGTGCCGACACCCATCCCGAAGTTGGCGTCACGATCGATCTGCGGGATCGACGCCATCGCGCCGACCGCGGCAATCCCTTGTCGGGCCATCTGATCGGTCTGTTGCAACTGGGAGCCCAGCGAATTGATTTGCCCCTGCTGCCCCGACAGCGCCGTCGACATTGCCGTCTGCACTTGCGTCAACTGATTCACGTTCACGGCATCGGTGCCCTGCGTACCCGGCGCAACGTTCGTGACCTGGCGTTGCTGCGTATCGCTGCCCACCGACACCACGTTCAAGCGACCACCGTCATTCGAATTCGCACCGATCGCCACCGAATTGGAACCGGCCGTGACGGAGGGCCTGTCGCTGCCCGTGCCGTTCATGTCGACTGCCACCCCGGTGCTGTTCACCGAACGTGTCTGGTTGGTGTTGATCGACGTTGACAGCTGGTTCAGCGTGTTATTGATGTTCGTCACGCCGCTCGACAGCGAGGCGACGTTGCTGTTGGTCGTGTTCAGCCCCGTCGACAGCGAGCTGATCGAAGCCGAGGTGGACGTGGACAGCGACGCGACATTGCTGTTGGTGCTGCTGAGGCCGGTCGACAACGAGGTGATGGAGGTCGAGGTGGAGGTCGACAGCGAGGCCACGTTGCTGTTGGTGGTGTTGAGGCTTGTCGACAGCGAGCCGATGCCGGTCGACAACGACGAGATATTCGACACCATCGACGTCGACAAACTGTTGACCGCCAGGTTGGTTGCGTTGAGCTGGCTGCCGTTCACCGCGTCCGTGCTGGTGGCGGATACCCGACCCGCGGCAACATTCGTGATTTGGCGCTCCTGCCCCGGCTGTCCGACGCTCAAGACTCCTACAGGAGTTCCACCCGAGAACGTGTAGGCCAGGCCGCCAATCGTGGCGCCTTGCGTGCCGACCGGCGCGCCCGTCATGGAATTCGCACCAATCGCGATCGAGTTGGCGACATTCGCGGTGGCGTTTGAACCGAACGCAAGGGAATTGATGCCGCTTGCCGTCGCGCCTGAACCGAACGCCTCCGCGCCCTTGGCGCTGGCAAGCGCATTGCTGCCGAGTGCTGTCGAGCCTTCGCCATTGGCGAGCGCGCCCTGACCGATGGCGATCGCACCGGTCGAGGCGGCGCTTGAACCATCGCCGACCGCGACACTGCTTGCGCCCGCAGCGCTGGCGTTCACGCCGGCTGCAAGTGAATTGATGCCCGTTGCGCCGTCATTCTGATAGTTGCTCGCCGGCGTGCCGTTGTCGTTCACGCTGTAATAGTGCGTCTTCGCTGCGTTGATCGAAGTCGAGGTCGACGTGGACAACGACATGATCGAGCTGTTGGCCGAGCTGAGGCCGGTAGACAGCACCCCGATGCCGGTGGAGGTCGAGGACGACAGCGCGGCGACGTTGCTGTTGGTGCTGCTGAGGCTCGACGACAGCGACGACACGTTGCTGGTGGTCGAGGACAGTCCGGTGGACAACGATGAGACGTTGCTGTTGGTGGTGCTCAAGCCGCTGGACAGCGAGACAACGTTGCTGGTGGTCGTCGACAGGCCCGACGACAGTGACGACACATTGCTGTTGGTGGTGCTCAAGCCGCTCGACAGCGAAGCGACGTTGCTGGTGGTGCTGCTGAGGCCCGACGACAACGACGACACATTGCTGTTGGTGCTGCTCAAACCGCTCGACAGCGAGGCGAGATTGCTGGTGGTGGTCGACAACCCCGTCGACAAGGAACCGATGCCGGTCGAAGTCGAGGACGACAGCGAGGCAACGTTGCTGTTGGTGCTGGCGAGGCCAGACGACAGCGACGACACGTTGCTGTTGGTCGAGGACAGGCCGCTCGACAGCGACGACACATTGCTGTTGGTGCTGCTCAAACCGCTCGACAGCGAGGCGACGTTGCTGGTCGTGGTGGACAACCCCGTCGACAAGGAGCCGATGCCGGTCGAAGTCGAGGACGACAGCGAGGCGACGTTGCTGTTGGTGCTGCTGAGGCCAGACGACAGCGACGACACGTTGCTGTTGGTCGATGACAGGCCAGACGACAGCGACGACACGTTGCTGTTGGTGCTGCTCAAACTGCTCGACAACGAAGCGACATTGCTGGTGGTGGTGGACAACCCCGTCGACAAGGAACCGATGCCGGTCGAAGTCGAGGACGACAGCGATGCGACATTGCTGTTGGTACTGCTGAGGCCCGACGACAACGACGACACGTTGCTATTGGTCGAAGAAAGGCCGCTCGACAACGAGGCCACATTGCTGTTGGTGCTGCTCAATCCACTCGACAGCGAGGCCACATTGCTGGTGGTGGTCGACAGCCCCGTCGACAAGGAGCCGATGCCGGTCGAAGTCGACGTCGATAACGACGTGATACTGCTATTGGTTGTACTAATCGTTGAGTAAAGCTCCGAGCCGTTGATGGCATCCGTGCTGCTTGCCGTAATTCTCCCGGCGGCCACGTTCGTGATGGTTCGCTCGGCGCCGACAGCCCCGACGCTGACCGTAGAGGAGGGCGTCGTGCCTGCAAACCCTCCGTAGGACACGCTTCCAACCGTGGCCGAACTGGTGCCTACCGCCACCGTCGTTACCGAACCACTCCCCAGTGCGACGGCATTGGCGTTGGATGCGGTCGCGCCATTTCCGATCGCCATGCCATTGGCTTGACTGGCTACCGCCATTGAACCTGCCGCGATGGATTCATTACCCGACGCACTGGCGCTATTGCCCAGCGCGAGAGAATTTCGGCCTTCGGCCGTCGTGTTGAAACCTATGGCCACCGAGTTGCTGCCATAGGCCAGGGCGTTCTCGCTGATCGCCACCGCATTCGAACCAAAGGCGGTGGCATAAGCCCCCAGCGCGGTGGCGCCGCCCGACTCCGCCGCGGCGTTGGCGCCCAACGCGGTGGAATTGAGCGCGCTCGCCGTTCCGCCCGCCCCCACGGCGGTCGACCCCAGGCCAGTCCCTCGTGCTCCATTGCCTACCGCAACGGAATTGCTTTCGGATGTGACGGCATTCACGCCGATGGCGCTGGAGCCACTACCGCTCGCGGTTGCCCCGGGCCCCAGGGCGGTCGCATACCCACCCGATGCGTCGGCGCCGGCGCCATAGGCCGCGGCATGCTCGGCGCTTGCCGTCGCCCCGAAACCGGAAGCGATGGCGCTGCCGCCACTGGCGGTTGCCGTGCTGCCAAGCGCCACCGAATAATTGCCGCCGGATGTTGCGCTCGGGCCGATGGCGACCGAATAGCTGCCGCTGGCCGTCGTCGCGGTCTGGGGCGTATTCACCCCGATGGCGATCGACGAGGCACCGGTTGCGACGCCATTGCCTGCAGCGTATTGAGCATGCGATACGTTGATCGAGGCTGCCGACAGCACGACACATGACACGGCAGCCTTGACGATCGCGGACTGATTGGCCTTGCCTCGTGACTGCGTGTGTTCGGATGCCGCCACCCAGGTTCCGAGGGTGGCGTTCCAGATTGAGCGGTATATGCGATTCATGGTCGGCAGCCTTTAAAGAAATACGCAATAGGGCGTCTGATTTTTCAGACAAATCAATCACCAGATTGCGGTAATCTCGAAATTGACGAGCTCAGTTTATTTTTGGTAACCATGAACATGTGAAAATCACTGCAAACATGTTTTTCCAATGTTTAAAATTAAATGTCTTTCATTTGTGAATTTAACTATTTTTAAAGATATTGCCAATTTCATTGGATATTCGGTGCGTCGTGCAATCCTCACACCAAATCACCGGTTGTTTGGTAATCGGTTGTCATTGCTCTGATATTGAAAGGTTTCGTAATAATGTGATATTCGAGGCCAGGCAAGCTGCCTGACCCCGATGCCCCGGCCTTGGCATGGCTGGATGCCATGCTCGTGGCTTTCGGATAATCTTCATGGGCCGCCGGGCCGATTCAAAATCAAGGCCCTGATTATCAGGATAGATATGCTCGTTCGAAGTCGGGGCTACGGCCCGATCCGCCGGATTGTCAGGCCCCGTTGTTGCGCTGTGCATTCGGGGTTCGGGATCATGTCCGAAAGACTGAATTCATAATCCAAAAAGTCGAAAAGTAATTATTTTGATTATTTGAAATGAGGTGTGTTTGAAATCATGTGGGTGGGGTCGAGCCTGGCGTTGTGGCAGGCGGTAGAAGGGAGAAGGCCACGGAGGTCGGTGTGGGCCGTGGCGCAGCAACGCCGCGATCGGCACCGCCTGGCACACCGAAGCAGGCTTGCGGACGAGCCCGCAATCGAGACGATGGAGCATGAATCTGCTCCGATCGGTCATGGGCCGCGGGGCCACGGCGCGATACCTTCCGAACGTTCCCTTTCCGATTCACCCAGGACAACGCGATGAAGTTTCGTTCCATGGTTTCGCGCTGCGCCATGATCGCGGCGTACGTGCTGGCCGTCACCGGCGTCGCACTCGCCGCGTCGAGCTGCGCTCATGCCGGCGAGGTCGTGAATCTCGGCGAGCTGTCGTTGCAGACGCTGTCGGGCAAGACCGAAAAACTGGCCCGCTATCCGGGCGAAGTGGTGGTCGTGAATTTCTGGGCGCCCTGGTGCGCGCCATGCCGGCGTGAGGTGCCGGATTTCGTCGCACTCCAGAAGAAGTACGCCGGCAAGGTGCAGTTCCTGGGCATCGCGCTCGATGAAGCCGCGCCGGTTGCCGCATTCGCCAAACGCAATGGCATCAACTATCCGGTCTACCTGGCGGGCGGCCCGGGCATCGCGATGCTGCTCCAGGAAGGAGACACGCATGGCGGCGTGCCGTTTACGGTCGTGCTCGACGGCAATGGCGAGAAAGTGGCGTCGGCGTTGGGGCAGGTGGACCCGCAACGAATGACGGCCCTGCTCGACAAGCTGACCTCGAAACCGCACTGACCGCGACGCACGCGTCATCGCTTCAACCGGGCCGCTGTCGGCGGCCATCACGATCACTATCAGGAGACCCAGCTTGAACAAGACCTTAGGTGCCGTTTTCACGATCTGCGCGGCGTTGTGCGCGAGCCATGCGATGGCCCAATCCGCCACCTTGCATGTTTATGGCGCGGGCGGCCCCGCCCCCGCGATGAAGGAGGCCGCGCAGGCGTTCGAGAAACAGACCGGCGTGCATGTCGAGGTCACGGCCGGCCCGACCGCCGGCTGGATCGACCACGCGCGCGCGGATGCCGACCTCGTCTACAGCGGCTCCGAAACGATGATGTCCGATTTCGTCGTGGCGATGGGCGACCAACTGACGCCCGACGCGCCGGTGCCGCTATATCTGCGGCCGATGGCGATGCTCGTGCGCAAGGGCAATCCACGGCATATCGGCGGCCTGGGCGATGCATTGAAGCCCGGGGTTCGCGTGCTGGTGGTCAACGGCGCCGGGCAGAACGGCGTGTGGGAGGATGTGGCGGGGCGGCTTGGCGATATCGGCACCGTGAAGGCGCTGCGCGCCAATATCGTCAGCTATGCGCCGAACACGGCGGTCGCGCGTCAGACGTGGATCGACCACCCCGATATCGATGTCTGGCTGGTGTGGAATATCTGGCAGACCTCGAACCCGTCGCTGGCGGACCCGGTTGCGATCGAGCCGCGCTACGCGATCTATCGGGATGCCGGTGTCGCGATCACGCGCAGGGGCGCCGACGTGGCGGCATCCTCGCAGTTCGTGGCGTTCCTGCAATCGCCGCAGGGCGCGAAGATCTTTGGCCGGTGGGGATGGCTCGCCGGGCAGCCGGCGCAGTGACGTCGAGATCGCGCGGGCCGATCGAGGCGGACCGGATGTTGCCGATCGACGCGGCGACTTCGTCAGGACAGCTTCATGAATCCAAGCCGTCATGCCGGGCGCCATCAGCGTGCAAATCGCGCTGTCTGCCAGTTCAGGTCCTTCGCGAAGTCGATGAACGACGCGAGATAGTCCACCGAGGCGTCCGCGTCGCGTGTGCCGAGGAAGATCTGCTTGGCGATGCCGCTCTTGCCGAGCTTCACCGGCACGACCGGCACGCGGTCCGCATATTCCTCGGCGAGCCAGCGCGGCAGCGCCGCCACGCCGCGCCGGTTGGCCACCATCTGCAGCATGATGTCGGTCGTCTCGATCGCCTTGGTGCGGCGCGGCACCACGCCGGCCGGGCGCAGGAAATGCGTGTAGATGTCCAGACGATCGGTCTCGACCGGATACGTGATCAGCGTCTCGTCGATCAGCTGCTCGGGCTTCACGTAACGCGCCTCGGCCAGCGGATGATCTTCCGCCACCACCAGCACCTGCTCGTAGTCGAACACCGGATCGAAGCGCAGCCCCGGGCGCGCGAGCGGATCGGGCGTGACCAGCACGTCGATGTCATAGCCGAACAGCGCCGCGATGCCGCTGAACTGGAAGCGCTGCTTCACGTCCACATCCACGTCGGGCCAGCGCGTCAGGTACGGCGACACCACCTTCAGCAGCCACTGGTAGCACGGCGCGCATTCCATGCCGATGCGCAGCGTGCCGCGCTCGCCGTCGGCATATTGCTTCATGCGCGCCTCCGCATGCTCGAATTGCGGCAACATCCGTTCCGCGAGCGACAGCAGATAGTGCCCCGCCTGCGTGAGCCGCAGGCCGCGCCCCTCGCGATCCCAGATCGGCGTGCCGAGCTGTTGCTCGATCTTCTTCACGGTGTGGCTCAGTGCCGACTGCGTCAGGAACAGCGCCGCAGCGGCGGCAGTGAGCGAGCCCTGCCGCTGCACCTCGCGGATGATGACCAGATGAATGCGTTCGAGCATGGGGGGTTCCGTTCTTCAGGCAATGAGGAATTCTAATCGAGGCGATCGGGCGCATCGCGGCGGCCCGCCTCGCGCTTGAAGAACGTGGCGCGGATCGACAATGGCGGCGTGCGGTAGTGCGGCAAGGACGAACCGGAGCAGGGCGGCGGTGGAGGCCGCGCCTTGGCTCCGGTTGCAAGCCGATATCAGGCCGAGAGTTCCGCCCGGACGATTTCCGCGCCCGCGCTCAGGGCATTCAGCTTGCCGGTCGCCACGTGGCGAGACAGGGGCGCCATGCCACAGTTGGTGCACGGATAGAGCTTGTCGGCATCGACGAACTGAAGCGCCTTGCGCAAGGTATCGGCGACTTCCTCCGGCGTTTCGATGGTGTTCGATGCCACGTCGATCGCCCCGACCATCACCTTCTTGCCTCGGATCAGTTCGATCAGATCCATCGGCACGCGCGAGTTGTGACATTCCAGCGAGACCAGGTCGAGGTTCGAGGCCTGCAGCTTCGGGAAGATTTCCTCGTATTGCCGCCACTCCGAGCCCAGCGTCTTTTTCCAGTCGGTATTGGCCTTGATGCCGTAGCCGTAGCAGATATGCACGGCGGTTTCGCATTTGAGCCCTTCGATTGCCGTTTCCAGGGCGGCAATGCCCCAGTCGTTCACCTCGTCGAAGAACACGTTGAACGCGGGCTCGTCGAACTGGATGATATCGACGCCGGCCGCTTCCAGCTCCCGGGCTTCCTGATTGAGGATCTTGGCGAACTCCCAGGCCAGTTTTTCGCGGCTTTTGTAATGGCTGTCGTAGAGCGTATCGATCATGGTCATCGGGCCGGGCAGCGCCCATTTGATCGGCTGTTGGGTTTGCCGGCGCAGGAACTTGGCATCGTCGACGAAAACCGGCTGCTTGCGCGCCACGGCGCCCACCACGGTCGGCACGCTCGCATCGTAGCGATTGCGAATCCTGACCACCTCGCGCTTCTCGAAATCGACGCCTTCGAGATGCTCGATGAACGTCGTGACGAAGTGTTGGCGCGTTTGCTCGCCATCGCTGACGATATCGATGCCTGCCTGCTGCTGATCGTTCAAGGACACGCGCAGGGCGTCCTGCTTGCCTTCGACCAAGGCCTCGTCCTGCAGCTTCCACGGCGACCAGAGTTTCTCCGGCTCTGCCAGCCAGGCGGGTTTCGGCAGGCTGCCGGCAGTCGAGGTGGGCAACAACGTTTTCATGATGAATGACCTGGTGTGTTGATGAATCAAAGCGCGTAATCGGCAGACCATTGCTCGAGCATGGCCTGGTAGGGTTTGATGAAATGCGTCTCGGCAAACTTGCCTTGCTCGACCGCCAGGCGGCTGCGTTCTTCCCGGTCGTACACGATCCGGGTCAGGGAATGATCCGGGTGCTGCAAGCTGGGTTGATACGGGTTTCCGGCCGCGGAATTGGCGTTGTAGATTTCTGGCCGGTAAATCTTCTGGAATGTTTCCATCGTGCTGATGGTGCTGATCAGTTCGAGATTGGTGTAATCGTTGAGCAGATCGCCGAGAAAATAAAACGTCAGCGGTGCGGCGCTGTTGGGCGCCATGAAATGGCGAGCCTGCAGCCCCATTTTTTCGAAGTACTGCTCGGTCAGCGAAAGCTTGCCTTGCTGGTATTCGATGCCCAGCACCGGGTGCTGATTTGCCGTCCGATGATAGGTGCTGTTGCTCGACACGCTCAGGCAGATCACGGGCGGCTTGCTGAAGTGTGCTCGGTACGCGTCGGAATTCACGAAGCGCTTGAACAGCTTGCCGTGCAGGTCGCCGAAATCGTGCGGAATGCCGAATTCGGCTTGATTCCTGTTGTGTTCGAGCAGGCGCACGCTGAAATCGTAATCTCGCAGGTAGGAGGAAAAATTGTTCCCCACGATGCCTTCGATGCGTTCGTCCGTTTTTCGATCGACGATATTCGTTTTCAATACTTCGATCATCGGGAATGCGCCGCCATTCTCGCCATTGCCGCCCGAGTCGATATTCATCTCGACCGAAATGATGTCCAACTCGACGCCATAGCGATCGCCGCGCGGGTTGTCCCAGTGCGCCAACGCATTGAAGCGACGGTCGATCATGCTCAAGGTGTTGCGCAAATTCTCCTGGCGCGCGTCGCCCCTGGCCAGATTGGCGAAGTTGGTGGTGATGCGGGTGTTTTCGCCGGGATGGTAGTTTTCATCGAAGCGAATGCTTTTGATGAAGAATGTGAAGTCGTGGTTCATCGCGATTCAAATCCTGATTGATGAAGCGGAGTTTGATTTTTGAATTCAAATCATTTGAATGGATATAACCAAATGTGAAGCGCATTTTATCTCGCGATGATTGATGAAATAAAGTGATTTGATTTCATTGATGCATTATTTATTTTCATGGGTTCGCGCGTGACGAAACCCGGTCCTGTTGCAGGACCGCAGGCAGTCGGGCTGCCGAATAGGCCAGGAGGGTGTGCTGTCCAGCACCCGGCTTCCCCATGTAAAGCCGGGCCGGCGAACGCGGGCTATGGCTGTTTTGGAATGGTCGGCTTCAGCGCCGCATCGCACCCAGCGTGGCGTCCCGTCCCGCCGCCGCTTCGGTCATTCCCGGATCGATCAGCAACGCGTTGTCGTAGCTGATCAACGCGTCGTCGAAGCGTTCGAGCTGCTGCAAGGCCGCGCCGCGATTGCAATGCGCGACCACCGAGCGCGGCGCGGCGGCCAATACGGCGTCGTAGCCGGCCAGCGCTTCGGCGGCCTTGCCTCCCTGCAGCAGCAGGTTCGCGCGGCACAGCCGCGCGGGCAGATAGGCCGCATCCGCAGAAAGAGCGCGCTCGCAGCGTGCGAGGGCTTCGTCGCCGCGGCCGAGCCTGGCCAGCGCCATCGCGCTGTCGCAGAGTGCGTCGAGCCGCGTCGGATCGGCTGCGATCGTGTCGTTCAGCGCATCGAGCGCGTCCCCGGCCCGGCCCAGATCCAGCAGCGTGCGGCCGCGCATGGCGTCGATCGCGGCGACGCCGGGCCGAATCCGGCCGGCCCGCTCGAAGGCGGACAGCGCGTCGGCGTGGCGGCCCAGCTCGCGCAGCACGAGGCCGCGGTTGAACCAGGCCTCAAACGCGTTGGGCGACACCATCAGCGCGCGCTCGTAGCTGTCGAGCGCATCGGCATGACGGCCCAGCGCACGCAGCGCGGCGCCGCGATTGCAGAGCGCGTCGAGCGTCAGCGGCGCGTGCGCCAGCGCGCGATCGAACGCGGCCAGCGCCTCGGCATGGCGGTGCAGGCCCAGCAACGCATTGCCCTGGCGTACCCGCGTGGCGAAGTCGTCGGGCGCGAGGTGCAGCGCTTGCGCGAAGTGATCGAGCGATTCGGCCTCGCGACCCGCCGCGCCCACCACCGCTCCCAGATCGGACAGCACCTGCGCGTCGTGCGGCGCCGCCGCGCGGGCGCGTCTCAGCAGCGCCTCGGCCTGGTCGGCGGCCCCGCGCTGGAATTGCAGCACGCCATAGCCATGCAGCGCGCCGGCATGGCCGTCTTCCTGCGCGAGCACCGCCTGGTATCCCTGGGCTGCTTCGTCGAAGCGGCCGCCATCGTGCGCGGCCCGGGCGCGCTTGAAATCGGTCGCCACGGTCGAGCGCGCCCCGATCGGCGCCACCGCGCCGGCTTGTTCATGCATGTCGATATTCATTCGCTCTCCCGATTGCCGAGTTGTCGCCGCGCGCTGCCGTTCGTCGCGCGTGCGCTTACTGCCCGATTGGCATATTCCGCACATAGTCGACCGGCGGGGCGCCGATCGATACCGAGAAGCGCAGCCCGCGCGGCAGCGGCATGCCCAGGGTGGTCGTATTGCTGATGCCGTGTTGCGACAGGAATTGCGTATAGGTCTGTTCGATCAGCGCCCGGCTGGCGGTCCAGCCGCCCGGCGCGATCCAGACCGATACCTGCATCGCGCGCGCGTTGCCGCTGACCACCACCCCGGCGTAGCGATCCATGTCCTGCAGCGTCGCGGCCAGTTCGTTCAGCGAGGCGAGCGGCGGGGAGGCGCTGCGCATCAGTTCCCGCCCGTGAAGCCAGTAACGCACGACCTGCAACGAGGTAGGCCCGGCGCCGATGCCGGCATGGCGCACCAGGACCAGTTCGTCCGGGCGGATTCGCAGCGGCGGCCCGAACACTTCATCGGCGGTGACGAGGTTCAGCAGGTCGAACTGAAGCTGCGAGAAGTAGCGGCCGAGCAGCCGCGTTTGCGCGAGGTTGGCCGAGATCGCGTCGCGTCCCCGGATCGTGGCGTCCAGGCCGCGCCACGACAGCAGCGCGATCACGGCGATCAGGGCGATCGCCACCAGCATTTCGATCAGCGTGAAGCCGCGCGCGCGGCCGCGGTCATTGGCGCGCTTCATTCTGAACCACCGATACCAGCTCGGCGAGCACGGTGCGGCTGGCCGCCGACGGGTAGACGCTGACCGTGACCTGGCGCAGGCGCGGCATCGACATGGCGCTCACCGATTGGCGGCAGACGAACGCGTAAGGCCCTTGCGGGCAGGCAAAGCGCGTGCTGCCGAGCGTTGGCCAGGCCGCGCCGATGCGCAGCGCCCCGAGCGCGTTGTCGGCGCTCCAGAGCGCGAGCAGGCGCATGCGGGCGGTATCGGTGTCGGCCGCGAGCGAGCCGATCGCGCGCATCACCGCACCCAGCGCGATGGCGACGATGGCGAGCGCGATCAGCACTTCGATCAGCGTGAAACCCCGTTGCACCGGCCGCGCGGCGTGTCGGGTCAGGATAGCGGTACGCATCGCGCAACTCGTGTCGTTGGTCTGCCGTGGCTGGCGCGCTTTCACATCGGGCGGCCCCCGCCGAGACCTGCACGTTAAGCAGGCCGCGTGGCAGCGACGTGTCGAAAGCTACGGACCTTTCGGTGCGCCCCGAGCGCGGGTTGCCCGCGAACGAAATAGAGGAAATGTTCCGTAACTTTCGTCATACCGGTGTTATGGGTCGTCCGCTAGCCTCGACGGACACAACGTTGCTGAGAGAACAGGGGCCACACGATGACATCGAACGGGGAATCGGCCGTGCTCGGCGGGTCATCCGCCACGCCGCCGCAGGCCGGGGGGGCGCCCCGGGATGCCGATGCGCTCGCCGGTCTGCTCGACCGGGCGCGCGACGCTCATCAGGCCGGCGCGCTGGCGCAGGCCGAGCAGGGCTATGCGGCCCTGTTGGCGCTCGATGCCGGGCACCCCGAGGCGCTGCATCTGCTCGGCGTCCTGCGATTCCAGCAAGGCCGTCTCGACGAAGCCGAGCCGCTGATCCGGCACGCGATCGAGCGGCAGCCGACGCCACTCGCGCTGACCAATCATTCGGCCGTGCTGGCCGGGCTCGGCCACGAAACGCAGGCGCTGCAGCGGCTCGACGAAGCATTGGCGATCCATCCCGCCCATCGGCGCGCACTGTTTCAGCGCGCCGGGCTGCTGGATCAGCTCGGCCGCCTCGACGACGCCGGCGCGGCCTACGACCGCCTGCTCGAACGCGTGCCGGAGTTCGCCGACGGCTACCTGAAGCGCAGCGAGGTGCGGTGCCGGCTCGGTCGCCTGGCGGAGGCGCTGGACGATTGCGAGCGGGCGCGGCAACTGGCCGGCGGCACGGTCGATACGGCCCGTGCGCGAGGGCGGGTGCTGCGCGCCTTGGGGCGCTATCGCGACGCGGTCGACAGTTATGGCCACGCGCTGGCGATTCAGCCGGGCCATGTCGAGGTGCGGTTCCTGCGCGGCGTGGCCTGGCTCGATATCGGCGAGGCGGCGCGGGCGCTGGCCGATTTCAATGCGGCGATCGCCGCGCAACCGGATTTCGTCGATGCGCTGTTCAACAGCGCGGTGGCGCTCGGCCGGCTCGACCGGCATGACGAGGCGCTGGCGCGCTGTGACCGGGTGCTGGCGGTCGTGCCGCGACACGCGGCGGCGCTGGCGCAGCGCGGCAATGCCGCGGCCGGGGCCGGGCGGCTCGGCCAGGCCATCGACAGCTACCAGCGCTCGCTCGACATCGCGCCTGACGCGGTGGACGTGCTGTGCAATTTCGCCAGCGTGTTGCTCGGCGTGGGCCGGGCCGACGAGGCGCACGACGCCGCCGAGCGCGCGCTGGCGCAGCATGCCGACGACAGCCGCGCCCGCTTCCTGCGAGGCCGCGCGCGGCTCGACACCCATCGCTACACCGCCGCGCTCGACGATCTGGACGCGGCCATCGCGGCGACGCCCGACGACAAATACGCGCATTTTCATCGCGCCAATGCCTTGCGCGCGCTGCGTCGCCATGACGAGGCGCTGCAGGCCTACGCGGATGCGATCGCGGTCGATCCCGAGTTCGTGGTGGCGCATTGCACGCGCTCTTTCTTGTCCCTGACGACCGGCGATTTCGAAGCGGGCTGGGCCGAGTACGAATGGCGCTGGCGCGACAGCCAGCTCGACGGCAGCCGCCGCGATTTCGCGCAACCGCGCTGGACCGGCGAGCAGCCGCTGGCGGGCCGCACCGTGCTGCTCTACGCGGAGCAGGGGCTGGGCGACACGCTGCAATTCAGCCGCTATGCAGCGCGCGTGAAAGCGCTCGGCGCGCATGTCGTGCTCGAAGCGCAGCGCGAACTGATCGGCCTGCTGCGCACGCTCGACGGCGTCGACGAATGGGTGGCGCGCGGCGATCCGCTGCCGCCGTTCGATCTGCATTGCCCGCTGTTGAGCCTGCCGCGCGAATTTCATACCGATCTGGCGTCGATTCCGGCCGACACGCCATACCTGCATGCCGATCCGGTGCGCGTCGCACGCTGGCGCGAACGCCTCGGCGGCGATGGCCGGCCGCGCATCGGCCTGGTTTGGTCCGGCAATCCGCTGCACCTGAACGATCGCAACCGGTCGATCGCGCTGTCCGACCTGCTGCCGATCATCGGCGACCGCTGCCAATGGGTGAGCCTGCAGAAAGTGGTGCGCGACGAGGATCGCGCGATGCTCGACGCGAGCGCGATCCGCTTCGTCGGCGACGAACTCGAGGATTTCGCCGATACGGCCGCGCTGGTCGAGGCGGTGGACCTGGTGATCAGCGTCGATACCTCGGTGGCCCACCTGGCCGGCGCGCTGGGCCGGCCGCTGGCTGTCATGCTGCCGTTCACGCCGGATTTCCGCTGGCTGCTCGATCGCGACGACAGCCCGTGGTATCCGAATGCGCGGCTGTTCCGTCAGCACGAAGGCGGGCAGTGGGCCGGCGTGGTCGAGCGCCTGGGGGCCGCCTTGCCGTCGTTGCTGGCCGGGGGCAGGCGATGAGCGCGCCGTCGCGTCACGGGCCGGGCGCGCCGGCAGCCGGTGCGAGTGCGGGCGCAGCGTGGCGCGCGGCGCTCGACGACGGCCTGCGCAATGCGCGCGCCAGCCTCGAACGACGCGATTTCGCCCGCGCCTGCAGGCTTTACGAGGGGGTGCTGGCGTTGGCGCCCGACCACGTCGAAGCCTTGCATCTGCTCGGTGTCGCGCTGCTGGAACGCGACGATCCGGTGCGCGCGGAACCGCCGATCCGGCGCTCGCTGCAATTGGGGCTGGCCGCGCCATGGGCCTTGGCCAATCACGCGGCGGCGTTGGCCGGGATCGGCCGTCATGACGAGGCGCTCGCATTGGCCGACCGCGTGCTGGCCATCACGCCGGCGCATGCCGGCGCCTTCGCGGCCCGCGGCGACGCGCTGGCGGGCCTCGCTCGCTACGACGAAGCCGCGGCCGCCTATCAGGCCGCGTTGACGCGCGAGCCCGCCAACCCGCGCGCCTGGACGCGCCGCGGCGACGCGCTGGTGCGGGCCGGCCGCCCGGCCGACGCGCTGATCAGCGTCGAGCGCGTGTTGCATTCGATGCCCGACCACGCCGGCGCGCATCGGGTGCGCGGCGATGCGCTGCGTGCGCTCGCGCGGTGGAGCGAGGCGCTGCACAGCTATCAGTTGGCGATGGTGGTGCTCGGCAAGACTGCGGATCTGGTGCTGGCTTGCGGCCTGGTGATGACCGAGATGGGGCGGGCGGCGGAGGCGCTGTCCTGCCTCGACGCGGGGCTCGCGCACGCGCCCGACGATGCCCGCCTGCTGTTCGCGAGCTGTGTGGCGCTCGATTTGCTGCACGCCCACGCGGCGTTGCTCGAACGCAGCGACCGCCTCCTGAGCTTGCAGCCCGGCAACGCGGCGGCCTGGCTCGGACGCGGCAACGCGCTGCTGCGGCTCGAACGCCACGGTGAGGCCGAGCAGGCCTACGGCGAGGCGCTGGCGCGGATGCCGGATCATGTCGACGCGTTGCGAAATCGTGCGGCTGCGTTGCGCATGCTCAACCGGCACGAGGCAGCGCTCGCCTGCCTCGATCGCGCGCTGGCAGTGGCCGACCCGCAAGCCGAACTGCTCTACCAGCGGGCGCTGATGCTGCAATTGCTGGGCCGCTACGACGCCGCGCTGGCCAGCCATGCGGCCGCGGCCGAAGCGCCCGCCGATACGGTCGGCGCGCTGCATACGCGCGCGCTGGCGCAGCGGCACCTCGGCCGCCACGACGCGGCGATGGCCGATCTGCGGCGAGCGCGCGAGCGCGATCCGCAGCATGGCGAGACGGCGCGCATCGAGGCGTTCGGGCACCTGCTGGCCGGCGATTTCGCCACCGGCTGGGCCGCCCATGAATCGCGCTGGCGCGCCGCCGATACGATCCTCGCGCGTCGCCATGCCGACCGGCCGACCTGGGACGGCACGGCGCCGCTGGCCGGGCGCACCGTGCTGCTGCATGCCGAGCAGGGATTCGGCGACACGCTGCAGTTCTGCCGCTACGCAAGCCTCGCTCACGATCGCGGGGCGCGCGTGATTCTCGAAGCGCCGGCGGCGCTGGTGGAACTGCTCGGGACCTTGCGCGGCGTGAGCCGGGTGATCGCCGACGGCGCGCCGCTGCCCGATTTCGATCTGCACTGCCCGATGATGAGCCTGCCGCTTGCGTTCGGCACCACGCTCGACACAGTGCCGGCCGCCATCCCCTATTTGCATGCCGACTCCGAACGCCGCGCCGCGTGGGCGCAGCGGCTCGACGCCAGCTTGCCGCCGGGCCGCCCGCGCATCGGCATCGCGTGGTCCGGCAACCCGCGCCATGCCAACGACATCAATCGTTCGATGCCGCTGGCCGCGCTCGCGCCGTGGCTCGCGCTCGACGCCAGCTTCGTGAGCCTCCAGCCGGTGGTGCAGCCGCGCGATGCGGCCGCCTTCGCGGCGAGCGGGGTGACGGGGTTCGGCGACGCGCTCGACGATTTCGCGCAGACCGCCGCGCTGGTGGCGACGCTCGATCTGGTGATCAGCGTCGATACCTCGGTGGCGCACCTGGCCGGCGCGCTTGGCGTGCCGCTCTGGGTGCTGCTGCCGCGCGTGCCGGACTGGCGCTGGCTGCTCGATCGCGACGACAGCCCGTGGTATCCGCGGGCCACGCTGTTCCGTCAGCCGCGGCCCGGCGACTGGCCGGCGCTGGTCGAGCGCGTGGGCGTGGCGCTCGGCGCGTGGCTGGCGCGCCGACTGTGACAAAAGGTACGCACCATTCCCGGTCGCCCGGAATGGTGCGTAACACCCGCCACGGCAGCGCCACGCGCGCTTCGTATCGTCGTCGGATTCCGGGGGGCCGCCGTCTCGAACGGCTGGCGCCACGCACAACATCTATCGGGTTCGGGGTGAGGGATGGCAGCAGACGCACGCGCAGCACGACAACATGATCGGACGGCCGCGCGCGCCGTCCTGAAAGCGGAGCTGCGCCCGGTCTGCCGGGCCGTCGCGCTGTTGCTGGCCGCGAGCGTCACCGCGCACGCCCATGCGGCGGGCATCGTCAACCTCGGCGCGGCGACGCCGCGCGCCTCGGGCAGCGCGGCGGGCGTGGCCGGGCTCGGTGCGACCAATATCGGCATGTCGCCGCAGGCGGCGCTGCAGGCGAGCCAGCCGTCGATCCGCAACCTCGGCTATACCGCGCAGGCGATCGCCGCGCAGATCGCCGCCCAGCACGCGGCGGCCGCCGCGGCCGCCACCGCGGCCTCGAACGTGCCGAACGGCCTGGCGGCGGGCGGGCTGCAGGTCGCGAACGGCGCGAGCAACGATCCGTCGAACCCGGTGCTGTGGATCAATGCCGGCGCGCCGACTCAGAGCGTCGACGCCAACGGCCACGTGGCGGTGGACATCCAGCAGACCGCGCAAAACGCCGTGCTGACCTGGCAGACCCTGAACGTCGGCCGGCAGACCACGCTCAGTTTCGACCAGTCGGGCGGCACGCAGACCAACGGCGCCAACAACTGGGCCGTGTTGAACCGCGTGATGGACCCGAGCGGGCGGCCCAGCCAGATCCTCGGCAGCATCACGGCGCAGGGCGCGGTGTACGTGATCAACCGCAACGGCGTGCTGTTCGGGGCGGGCTCGCAGATCAACGTGCATGCGCTGGTGGCGTCGTCGCTCGATCTGCTGAACATGAACAACTACAACCAGACGGTCGTCAGTCAGACGCCGTTCGTGACGGACGCCACGCTCGGGCAGGACGCGGCCGGCATCGTCGCCAGCAACCGGCAGTTCCTCGCCTCGTCGGCCGGCACCACCGGCGGGCTCGCGGGCAACGAGGCCGGCAGCACCGGCAGCGTGTCGGGCAATGCATCGGTGCCCAACGAAGTGCTGGGGCTCGGCAGCAACATCAACCTGAGCTCGGCGAGCCAGTACCAGTCGTGGGGCGACGTGACGATCGAGCAGGGCGCATCGATCACCACCCATGCCAACGGCACCGTCAGCGACGGCGGCTTCGTGCTGATCGCCGCGCCCAACGTGACCAACGCCGGCAGCATTTCCGCGAGCGACGGCCAGGTCGTGCTGGCGGCCGGCCTCGGCGTGAGCCTGAAGCCGAACACGGCGCAGCCGCAGGTGCTGATGCCGGAATTGAGCGGGTCGATCACGCTGCTCAATGCGCAGACCGGCGCGGCGACCGACCTGACGCCGGTCGGCACGCTGACCAATACCGGCATCGTCCAGGCGTCGCGCGGCAACGTGAACCTGCTGGGCGGGCGCATCGACCAGAACGGCGTGGTGGGGGTGACCACCAGCGTCAACACGCCGGGCACGATCACGTTTTCGACGCTCGACGAATTCCACGCCAACAATCCGCTCGGCGCGGCCTACGCCGGCCTGCCGGTCGCGACCACCGATCGCACCGGCGACGGCAGCACGCTGCACCGGGCCGGCCTGCTGAGCTTCGGGCCGAATTCCGTCACGACCGTGCTGCCCGACGAGAACGGCCAGACCGCCACCTCGACGCCGGGAACCACCTTCAACCCGGGCAGCATCGCGATGACGGCGGGCGGCGTGTGGTTCCAGGGCGGCTCGCTGATCGAGGCGCCCGGTTCGACGGTGGCGGTCACGGCGCTGACGCCGTCGGTCGTGAGCAGCAACGCCGACCTCGCGCAGCGCGCGGTGCCGGGGCGGATCTACCTGGACAGCGGTGCCACCATCGACGTGTCAGGCCTGGCCAACGTCGAGCTGCCGATGTCGAGCATCCTGCTGACGATCGACCGAATCGGCCAGAACGAACTGGGCGATTCGCCGCTGCTGCGCGACGGCTTCCTGTTCGGCCTGAAGGGCGTGGTGGTGGACAGCACGCTGACCGGCACGCGCAGCGACGGCGTGCAATGGGTGGGCAGCCCGATCCTGAACCTGAGCGGATACGTCGACCTGATGCCGCGCTCGGTCGATCAACTGCTGACCAACGGCGGGTCGATCGTCCTGTCGGGCAACGAGGTGGTGACGGCCACCGGCTCGTCGATGAACCTCAACGGCGGCTATGTCCACTACGACGGCGGCGTGGTCGACACGACCCGGCTGGTGGATGCGAACGGCGCGATCGTGCCGATCGGCCAGGCCAACCCCTACGACACCTATCTCGGCATCGCGGGCCAGTTCGTCGAATCGCATCCGCGCTGGGGCATCACCCGCAACTGGTTCAATCCGCTGCAGTCGGGCGCGGGCGTCTATCAATCGGCGTTCATCGTCGGCGGCAATGCCGGCACGCTCGACATCTACGGCGCGGCGGCCACGGTGCTGGATGGCGACATCAGCGCGCAGGCGTTCGGCGGCGCCAAGCAGACGCAGGGCAACGACCTGCCGACCGGCGGCACCTTCAACCTGGGCGCCGATGCCGCGCTGACGGGCGCCTCGCTGGTCAACCGCGCGTGGGGCGGCTCGGCGGGGGTGTCGGGCGTGACGGGGCAGGTGGTGCTGCAGAATCAGGCGCCGGACCTCGACAGTTTGTCGCCGGGGTTCTCCATCTCCACGGCGTTCGACCCGGCGACGCTCGGCGCGCTCGGCGTCACCGATCCGAACAACGTGCTGGCGACCACGGTGGTGCCGGTCGATACGCTGAGCAAGGGGGGCTTCTCCCATGTCGGCGTGACCGAGGACACGACGACCGGCACCGGCTTCACGGTGGCGGAAGGCGCCGCGCTCGCGGTGCAGCCGGGCGGCTCCATCAAGCTCAATAATCCGGGGCCGGGCGGCACGACGGTGCTCGGCTCGCTGAGCGCCCCCTCGGGGTCGATCTCGATCATCAGCGGCGGCGACGTGGTGGTCGGCCCGCATGCGACGTTGAGCGTCGCCGGCCAGTGGGTCAACAACGACGTGCAGGCCGCGCCGGGCAGCACGGCCGGCAACCGCCAGTTCATCGACGGCGGCAGCATCACGCTGGCGTCGAACGAGAGCTCGCTCGGCGGCAGCGCGGCGACGGACACGTCCGGGTCGATCCTGCTTCGGCCGGGCAGCGTGCTCGATCTGTCGAGCGGCGGCGAAATGCTGTCGAACGGCCAGTTGCTGACGAGCAATGGCGTGGTGCAGGGCAAGGGCGGCAGCCTCACGCTCGATACCTACTACACGTCCAACAACGCGCAGTTCGGCGACGGGGGGGACTCGCGCCTGCCGCTCGCCCAACCGACGCAAGGCCGCATTGCGATGGATGGCACGATCCTGAGCGAAGGGTTTTCGGGCGGCGGCACGCTCACGCTCCAGGCGCTCGGGTTCCAGGTCGGCGGCGATCCGTCGGCCGCGCCGGCTTGGTCGCTGGCGTTGCCGGACACGTTCTTCTCGCAGCAAGGCTTCGGAAAATACGTGCTCAACGCGTTTTACGACAGCGTGATCACGCCTGGAACCACGCTCTCGCTGAGTCAGCGCAACCGGATTCCCGACGCAGCGGCGCTGATCGGCACGGCCAGCGGCGCCAACCTGTCGACCGCCGGCCTGACCACCTCGGGCACGCTCGACGCCTACCATCGCCAGCCGACCAGCCTGGTGATGACGGCCGGCGGCTATGTGGCGTGGAAAGACGCCAGCGGCGCGCAACCGTCGTATGCAGGCGTCACGGGTGCGGTGACGCTCGGCGCCGGTGCGTCGATCGTCGCCGATCCGGGCGCAAGCGTCGGGCTCGGCTCGTCGCGGCAGGTGACCGTGCTCGGGTCGATCGTGGCGCCCGGCGGCGCGATCACGCTGAGCGCCGATACCGGCGGCACCTTCGCCGTGACCGGGCAGCTCCAGGGCACGCTCGCGAACGGCGACCGGACCGTCTGGCTGGGGCCGGACGCGGTGCTCGACGCCGCGGGCGTGGCGCTCGTCGATCCGCTCGCCGTACCGGCCCGCATCGGCCTGGCGACCGTCCAGCCGACCACCGGCAAGGTGCTCGCGGGCGGCTCGGTCACGCTGTCGAGCGATACCGGCTATGTGGTCGCGCAGCCCGGTTCGCGCATCGACGTGTCGGGCGCGCAAACCCGCTTCGACGTGCTCCAGGCCAACGGCACCTACCAGCCGCAGCCGGTGTGGAGCGACGCCGGCTCGATCACGCTGTCGGCCGCCGACGGCCTGTTCGCCGATGCGACGCTGGCCGCGCACGGCGGGTCGGCCCAGGCATCGGGCGGCACCCTGTCGATTCTGGGGCGGCTCAATGTGGCCGGCGTCAGCACCACGGCGCTCGTATTGCGGCCCGACGGCGTCTTGACGCCGGCCGGACTGGCGCCCGGCGACAGCTTCGCCACCGCGATCGATCCGACCACCGGACAGCCGATCGGCGCGCCGACCGGCGTGCTCCAGTTCGCGGTCGACCGGCTCGACGGCTCGGGCGTGGCGAACCTGGTGCTGGGCAGTACGTCCCCGCCGACCGCCAACGTCGCGGCCCCGCCCGTGGTGTTCGTCGGCAACGTGAACCTGACGCTGCCGGGCTCGATCGTGATCGGCGCCGATCGGCTCGCGGCGATCGGCGCGGACCAGCTCTCGGCGCTGTTGAGCACGCCCGCGCCGGCATCGGGCACCGGCGCGCCCTCGGCGATCGCGACGCTGCTCGGCAACGCCGTGCAGCCCGCGCTCGGCACCACGGTCGATATCTCGGCGCCGTATGTCGCCGTGGCCGGCCCCACCGCCAATCTGACGAATCAGGCGTTTGCACCGGTGGCGGCCCTGTCGGACGCCACGCTGAACGTCAACGCCGCGTTCATCGACCTGTCGAATCAGGTGCAGTTGAACAACTTCGGCCACGCGAATTTCACGAGCAGCGGCGATATCCGCCTCAGCTCGACGAAGATCGCGGCCGGCGGCAAGACCTACTCGCCGGGCGTGCTCTATTCGCCGGGCAACCTCAGCTTCACGAGCGCCGACCTGTATCCCGCCACCGGCGCCACGTACCTCATCGACGCGGTTGGCCCGACCGACCCGGCCACCGGCAAGCCGGCCTCGACCCGCGTGACGTTCGCCTCGAACGGTTCGTCCGGCACGCCGCTGTCGGCGGCCGGCGCGTTGCTGGTGGACGCCACCGACATCGTGCAGGGCGGCACGGTGCGCGTGCCGTCCGGCTCGCTGGTGCTGGGGGTGGGCGACCCCGCCAGCAGCGCGACGCAGGCGCAATTCGGCACGCTGCCGGTGGTGGCGACCGATTCCGTGAGCCTGACGGCGGGCAGCGTGACCTCGGTGTCCAACGGCGGCCTGATCATTCCCTACGGCACCACCGTCGATGGCGTCGAATGGCAGTACAACCCGCTGACGGGCAACGTGGCCACCGACCTGAACGCGCCGCCGGCCAAGTTGATCGGCCTGAATGCGAGCCGGATCTCGCTCGCACCGGGCGCCACCATCGACCTGTCGGGCGGCGGCGACCTGCAGGCGGCCGAATGGGTGTCGGGGACGGGCGGCACGCGTGACGTGCTGAGCCAGTATTCGGTGAGCTTCGCCGGTTCCGCGCAGGGCGTTGCGGTGCCGGTCAATGCCGGCGCGGGGAACGTCTATGCGATCGTGCCCGGCGTGCAGCCGGTCGCGGCCGCCTACGACCCGCTGTTTGCCCAGATCACCCAGCCCGCGACCACCGGCAACGGCGCGGCGACCACCACCACGGCGACGCTCGGCGTCGGCCAGGCCGGCGTCGGCGACGCGGTGGGCAAGTCGGTCTATCTGTCGGGCGTGCCGGGGCTCGCGCCGGGCTACTACACGCTGCTGCCGGCGAAGTACGCCACCGTGCCGGGCGCGTTTCGCGTGACGGTATCGAGCGTGGCGGGCAATGTCGCGGCCGGCGCCCGGCAGGTGCTGCCGGACGGCACGGTCGAAACCGCCGGCTACTGGGCCGATGCGGCCACCGGCGGCCGGGCGGCCACCCCGACGCTGTTCGACGTGCAATCGGGCGCGGTCTGGCAGCAGTATTCGCAATACACGCTGACCAGCGCCAACGGCTTCTTCGCCGCGCAGGCGGCGAGCAAGGGCAACGTGACGCCGCCGCTGCCGGTGGACGGCGGGCAACTGGTGCTGGCGGCGACGCAGTCGCTGGCTCTCGGGGCGAAGCTCAATACCGCCGCCGGCCCCGGCGGCGCGCCGGCCGAGGTCGATATCGCCTCGCAGGACATCCAGATCACCGGCAACGGCAGCACCGCGCTGGCCGGTTATCTGCAGGTGGACGCCAGCGGCCTCGACACGCTCGGCGCCGGCAGCCTGCTGATCGGCGGCACGCGCAGCGCCGGCGCCGGCGGCATCACGATCACGCCGATCGCCAATAGCGTGGTGGTGTCGAACGACGGCAACAGCACCCTGACCGGCCCGGAAATCCTGCTCGTCACCAAGACCGATGCCGGCGGCGCCGATCCGAACGCCGCCAACGGCCTGCGTATCGACGCGGGCGCCTCGATCGTCGCATCGGGCAGCTATCCGGCCTTGAAGGACCCGCCGATCGCGATCTCGGGCGACGGCGCGTTGCTGCGCGTCTCGAACGGCGCGGCGGCGGCGCTCGCGCGCACCGGCGCGAACGGCTCGGGCCTGTTGAGCATCGGCGCGGGCGCGACGCTCGCGGGCGGCCAGGCGCTGCTGATCGATTCGTCCGGCGACCTGAAGATCGATCCCGCGGCGGTGCTGTCGGGCCGCTCGATCGTGGTCGACGGCTCGGCCATCACGTTTGCCGAGCGCATCGACGGCACGGTCGCGAGCCGCCCCGGCTTCGTGATCAGCCCGGCCGGCCTCGCCCAGTTCGCGAACGCCGATCAGGTGACGCTGCGCAGCTACGGCGACATGGCGTTCCTCGGCGACGTGAGCGCCACGTTCGGCAATCGCGTCGACCTCAGCGCGGGCACCTTCACCAGCGATGGCGGGCACGTCACGCTCGATGCGCCGCAGATCGCCTTCACCAACGAATCGGGCGCGCCGAACGCGAGCGCCGTCGCGGGCGGCGGCACGCTGAACGTCAACGCGCAGGAAATCGACTTCGGCGCCGGCACGAAGAACCTGAGCGGATTCGGCTCGGTCGACATGACGGCCACCGGCGGCATCGTCGGCCAGGGCACCGGCACCTTCGATTTCGGCGCGACGCCGGTCACGCTCCATGCGCCGGTCTATCTGGCCGATACCAGCTCGAACGCCACGCTGAAGACCACCGGCACGCTGACGCTCGACGCCGGCGCCGGCACGGCGCTGTCGCGCAA
The DNA here is from genome assembly GCF_054589155.1 of Burkholderia sp. 3C. NCBI lineage: Bacteria > Pseudomonadati > Pseudomonadota > Betaproteobacteria > Burkholderiales > Burkholderiaceae > Burkholderia > Burkholderia sp. 3C. The sequence goes on along the minus strand of NZ_BAAILN010000107.1, from coordinate 219,421 downwards.
TGCGCTGGGCGGCGCGCTCTCGCTGATCGGCGGCACGCTGCTCGACAATGGCGCGACCGTCATGGCGCCAGCCGGCAACCTGTCGCTGGAAGCGACGTCCGGCGACCTGACGATCGGGCAGGGCGCCACCGTCAGCACGGCCGGCGTGTCGAAGACGTTCTTCGACGTGGTCGCCTACACGCCGGCCGGGAATATTTCATTGGTCGCCGACGCCGGTACGATCCAGGTGCAAAACGGCGCGACGCTCGATTTCTCGGGCGCCAGCGGCGGCGGCGCGGCCGGGGCGCTGACGCTGTCGGCCCCGCAACAAAACGTGCTGCTCGCCGGTACGATCAAGGGCTCGGCCGCGGCCGGCTTCACGGGCGGCTCGTTGTCGCTGAACACGGCGGGCGCCGTCGATCTCGACAGCTTCGCCGCCACGCTGGCCGCGAGCGGCGTGAACGACGCCATCACGATCCATACCCGTTCGGGCAACCTGAGCCTGTCGGCCGGCAATACGCTCACGGCGCATGCGGTGTCGCTCAATGCCGACGGCGGCGCGGGCAACGCGGCCGATACCGCCAGCGGCAATGTCGATATCGCCGGCACGATCGACGCCTCGGGCGCGGCCGGCGGCGAGATCGATTTGTTCGGCCACAGCGGCGTGGATCTCGAAGGCACGCTGCTCGCGCGGGGCTCGGACCCGAAGCAGCGCGGCGGCACGGTCGTGATCGGCACCAACGGCGTGTTCGATCCCACCGCGGCGAACCCGTACAGCGCCACCTACGGCTACGAGAACATCGATCCGTCGCGGGCCGGCACGATCCGGCTCGGGGCGGAATCGCTGATCGACGTGTCGGGCGGCACGGCGGGCGGCCTGTCGGGCGGCACGGTCAGCTTCCGCGCGCCGCTGCTGGCGGACGGCACGGTCAATCTGATCGTGCCGTCCGGCGGCTTCGACCGCGCGGCCGGCAAGGGCATCGTCGGCTCGCGGGCGACCTCGCTCGAGGCCTATGCGGTCTGGAGCACGACCGACGCCACGACCGGCGCGCAGCACTTCGACAGCTATGTCGATCCGGCCGGCTGGTTCGACAGCCAGGGCAACCTGCTGGCCGGCACGTTCACGGGGCAGGGCGCGAGCGGCGCCACGTTCAGCTTCACGCCCGATGCCGACGGCGATGGCGGCGGCACGGTCACGAACACCGCAACCAACGCCTCGGCCACCGTGAGCGCCGCGCAGTTGCGCAACGGCGATGCGGCCATCGGCTTCGGTGGCCTGGCGTCGATGTACTTCGCGCCGGGCAGCACCAACGCCGATCATCAGGGCTTCTACGGCTACCAGAACGGCGACGCGACCGCGGCGGTGCCCGGCACGCTGATGGGATTCGTGCAGCACGGGCTGGACGCGGTGGTGAACCCGTTGAAATCGGTGGTGCCCGATGCGATTCTCCGGCCCGGCATCGAGCTGGACAACCCGAGCGCCGCGATCAACGGCGGCAATATTTCGGTGCTGACCAACTGGAACCTGGGCGCGGGCACGTCCGCGACCGACCTGGCCTATCGATTCGGCGGGCAGGCGCCGGTGGTGACGCTGCGCGCGCAGAACGACGTCAAGGTCGAGGCCAGCCTGACCGACGGCTTCTTCCAGATCGCGAACCCGAGCGGCGGCGGCGGTTCGATCACGGTGCCCCCGCTGTCGACCTACGACGCGTCGTACACGGGCTTCACCCAACCGGCCGGCGTGTTCGGCGCCAACTACGGCTACGGACTCAACTATTGGCAAAGCGCCGGCCTGGCGAGCGGCCCGGGCAAGCCGGCGGGCGGCACGCCGGATGAAATCGCGGAGTATTACGCGCTGTATTCCGCCTATGAAAACTACCTGACCTCGTCGGACGTGAGCCTGGCGACATTGCTGCAACGGGACCCCGGCAGCGATATCGTCGAGCTCATTTCATTCAACCACAATGGTCCCATTCTAGCGGGGCAGCCGCTTGCGCCGAGCGCGCCGAGCGCCGCGCAGCAGGCCACGGATCCAGGTTCGTACCTGATCTACCTGAACGATTTCCAGAAGTATCTGTCAGCCGTGGCGCAATGGCAGGCTCAGCATCGGGGCTCAAATCCGTACATCGATGCGCTCACGGCGCCGGCCGTGCAGGCGGTGGCGGTGATCGGCACGCCGACCATCGCCCTGCCGAGCGTGACCGACAACTCCCCGTCGCCGGTCGCCACCGCGAGCAACCCGTTGCCGCTGCTGGTGGCCGGCCTGTCGGGCGGCAACAGCAGCTCGCTGCGAATCGTGGCGGGGGCCGACCTGGGCAGCGCCAATCCGCTCGCCGTGCAGCCGGTGCGCTCGGTGGGGCAAAGCGGCAGCGTGGTGCTCGACGGCTACACGAGCTACCTGGACAGCAACGGCCGGCAACTGCTGGCCCCGACCATGATCCGCACCGGCACCGGGTCGATCGACGTGGCGGCCGCGGGCAATATCGCGCTGTTCGATACCTCGGCGGCGGTCGATCCCGCGACCACCCAATTGGTGCCGGGCGTGATCTATGCCGGCGGTGCGCCGTCGGCGGGCGCGCCCGCGCCGGACACGTCGGTGTCGATCGTCAACCCGTCGTTCAACAGTAACGGCAACTACCCGGACCTGCTAGTGACCGAGCGGGCCAACCCCGATTCGGCCGGCGACATCACGCTGCGGGCGGGCGGCGACATCGTCGGCGCCGAGCAGTTGACCGATGCGACCGGCCTCGTGACGGGCGTCAAGGGCAGCGACCTGAGTCAGTTCTGGTGGCAGTGGATGCAGGTGGGCAACCCGACCGGCCAGGTCGGCGCCATCAGCCCCGTGACGCAGACGGTACAGACCTCGATCAATTTCGGCGCCTTTGACCAGGGCGTCATGAGCGTGGGCGGCAATGTCTCGGTGACGGCCGGCGGCGACATCCGGAACCTGTCGGTGTCCTTGCCCACCACCTGGTGGCTGACCAATACGAACACCGATTCGCCCACGCTGCACACGGTCGGCGGCGGCAATCTCGCCGTCAAGGCCGGCGGCGATATCCTGAGCGGCACGTATTTCGTTGCGCAGGGTTCGGGCAGCATCGTGGCGGGGGGGCGCATCGCGCCCGACTTCTCGGTGGCCTCGCAGTTCTTGGGGCTGCCGGCGATCGACGTCGGCACGATACTCGGCATGCAGGATGCGAGCTTCGACGTAACGGCCCGGCTCGGCGTGAACCTCGGCCGGGTGCTCGATCCGTCCTACGTGCAGGGGGCGGCAACCCTCGCGTTCGGCTTGCTGGTCGATGCGCAGGGCTATTCGACGGATTCGCGACTCGACGTCACCTCGACCACCGGCAACGTAGCGTTCGGCACGCTGGCCAATCTGCACTTTATCGGCGGTGGTTCGGACAGCAACGAGCCGGCGGGGCAGAATGACATGTCGTTCGTGTTGCCGGCCACGGTGAACCTGACGGCGATCGACGGCGGGATCACCATCGCCTCGAGCGGCGAGCTGACGCCGTCGCCATCGGGCAATCTCACGCTGCTGGCCGATCAATCGATCTCGATTTCGAGTAGCAGCGTGATCAAAAACAGCGTGGCGACCGGCAACGATTTCGGGTTGCTCGACAACGATCCGGCTTCGATGCCGTCGCCCGTCAGGCCGTTCGTCGACGTGCCGTTGCTGACCGACGCGACGTTGGCCGCGCACGTCGCCGGGGGCTTGCATGCCGACGATACCGACCCGGCGCGCATCTACAGCCTCAACGGGTCGATCGTCGATGGGGTGCCGGTGGCCAACGCCCCGATCGAGCAATATCAGAACCTGACGACGATCGGCATCGACAAGCCCGCGTTGATCCAAGCCGGCGTGGATATCGTCGATCTGTCCTTGCGCGGCCAGAACCTGCGCACATCCGACGTGACGCGCGTGGTGGCGGGGCGCGACATCTACGACACGCCGCTGACGAATATCGGCATCGCGCCAGTGGTGCCGGCCATCGTGCTCGGCGGCCCCGGCGTGCTGGATATCGAGGCCGGCCGCAATATCGGGCCGCTGGCCAATCTGATCCAGGCGAATGCGGCGCTGGGCAGCATCAGCGCGTCCACCTATGCGGGCATCGACGCGGTGGGCAACGCCGGCAACCCGTATCTGCCGCACGACGGCGCCAGCATCAACGTGCTGTTCGGCGTGGGGCCGGGGGTGGATCTGCCGACGTTTTCCGCGACCTATATCGACCCGGCCTCCGCGGCCGCGCAGGGCGCCGGCACGACGCCCGCACTGATCGCCTTCGTCGAGCAGTACGAGGCGGGCAAGGTGATCGATACCGGCCTGGTGAAAGACCAGCCGGTGCTGGTCCCCATCACCGCGGCCGATGCGTGGAGCCGGTTCCAGGCGCTGCCGGCCTATGTGCGGCAGCTTTTCGCCGAGCAGATCCTGTTCTCGGTGCTGACTCGCGTGGGCGAGGACTACAACAACCCGGCGAGCCCGTTCTTCCAGAAGTACGCGCGCGGCTTCGACGCGATCAACACGCTGTTCCCGGCGGCCTACGGCTACACCGCCAACAATCTGACGGGCGGCACCAACGGCGCGAACAGCACGATCACGACCGGCAACCTCGACATTCGCAACACCACGATCCAGACCCAGCAGGGCGGCAACGTGACCCTGCTCGGGCCGGGCGGCCAGGCGCTGGTCGGCAGCACCGTGACGCCGCCGGAAGTGCTGGATTTTTCGGGCCACGTGGTGGCCGGGCCGGGAGCGGTCGGCATCCTGACGCTCGAGAAGGGGGACGTGGATATCTTCACCGACCGCAGCCTGCTGCTGGCCCAGAGCCGGGTATTTACCGAACAGGGCGGCGACATGACGATCTGGAGTTCGAACGGCGACATCAACGCCGGCAAGGGCTCGAAATCGTCGGCCGACGTGCCCGCGCCGCAGTACGTGTGCGACGCGAACCACTACTGCACGGTGGATGCGCGCGGCGAAGTCACGGGCGCGGGCATCGCGACGCTGCAGAGCATTCCGGGCGTGCCGATCGGCACGATCAACCTGATCGCGCCGCGCGGCACGGTGGATGCCGGCGACGCCGGGATTCGCGCCGGCAACATCAACGTCGCGGCGCTGCACGTGGTCAATGCCGACAACATCGCGGTCACGAACCAGGCCACCGGCATTCCCACGGTGGCGGCGGTCAATACCGGCGCGTTGAGCGCGGCGAGCTCGGCCGGTTCGGCCGCCAGCCAGATGGCGCAGGATCTCGCGAAGAACAATGCGGCGGGCGGTGCGATCCGCCGCTGGTCGATCTCGGTGCAGGTGGACGGCTTCGGCGATTCGGACGACAGCGATTCGCGCAAGCGCCGCCGTGGCGTGGTCAGCTACGATCCGTCGAACGCGGTGTCGGTGGTGGGCTTCGGGCCGGCCGGGCCGACCCAGCATGGCGTGTTGAGCGAGCAGGAGAGGGCGCGGATCGGCAAGATTTGACGAGGCCGCAACGCCATTGGAAAGAAAACCGCCGCGTCATGCGGCGGTTTTCTTTTGGGCGAGCGATATCAATAAAAACCGGCAACGATATCGCGGGGGAATATCGCATCATGCATGTAATGCAATAAAGCCGCCGGTGGCATAATCGCGCTTCAAAATAATCCAGAACCGGCCGGCCGCAGTTTCATGTCAACTCAATCGACGTACCCGCACAAAAAGCATGGGCACCGCGAGGACGACCCGTGCCCGCTGTGCCATGGCGGCCGTATCAAGCTGCGCGAACGTCACGCGGATGGCGTGGTGTTCCTGGGGTGTTCGAATTTCATGTCCGGATGCAAATTCAATCACGCTGTCCCGGAAAAGCCGGGCTATGTGTATGTGCTGGCGAATTCCGGCTTTCATTTGAATGGCGTGCCCGTCGTGAAAATCGGCTATACGACCCATACGCTGAAAGCCAGCCTGGAACAGTTATATAAGACGGGCGTGCCGTTCGAGTTTCGGATCGAATATCAGGCGATGGTGTGGAAGGCCTGGGCGACCATGCGTCGTGCCCACCTCGCCCTGCACGACAGGCGTCTGAATCCGGACCGCATCGAGCGCGATTTTTTCGCGTGTTCGATCGAGGAAGCGGTGAATGCCTTGCACACGGCGGTGCAAGGCGACATCGCCTACAAGGCGGTGCGGCCGCCCGAGCCACGCGGCGCCGATGACGACATCGATCCCGCCACGCATCGCGAGCCCGACGCCGAGGCGGCGCGGGCCGCGCGCGAGGCATGGCTCGGCCAGCAGCGCACGCGGACGCCGGGCTACGTTTACGTGATGGCCAATCGCGTTTATCACGACGGCCGGGTGCCGCTCCTGAAGATCGGTTACACGGGGCTGAATCCGGAAGCACGCGCGGGGTCGCTCTATTACTACGAGCGCGAGAAGATCGATTATCGCGGCGTGCCGCAGCGGTTCGACGTCGTGCATGCCGCACATTTCTCGCTGGCCTTCGACGCCGAGCAAGGCGTGCACCGGGCGTTGGACCCTTGGCGCGTCAATCCGAATCGCGAGTTTTTCCGGTGTACCGTCGACGAGGCCGTCACGGCAATCCAGGCCGAGCTGAATCGCGAGGCGCTGGCTGTCGCGCAGCGCGACGCGGCCGAGCAGGCGCGCAAGGAGTGGGAGGCCGTCGAGCAGGCGCGCAAAACCCGGGAAGCCGTCGAGCAGATGCGCAAGGCGCAGGAAGTGGCCAACCAACAGGCGCAAGAACGGGCCGCGCGCGCCGTTGTTCAACCGGCACCCGCACCCGCTGCGCGACGTTCGTCAAAACCCCGGCCTCGTCGGTCGCTGCTTTCACGGCTCTTCATTACCGGCTGCGTTCTTGCCGCGGCGTATGCCGTCGATCTCGTATCGGATCGCCTGAAGCCGCATCCGCCACCGGCCGTCCAGAAGCCGGCGAACGATCGGAATGCGAAAAAGGCCCACGCTCATGGCACGAAACGCAGACCGCATCGATCCCCCAAACCGCACCAGGTGGAACCCGGCGCCGCCGAGACCGAGCCGCAAAACGATCTGCCCTATCCGGTCGACCTCGATCCGCCCGGTCGGTGAACGGGGCCGGCCGCTGGCGTCGCGCACAATGAAAAACGCCCCGGGAAGCCCGGGGCGTTGCGCTCGGATCGGGCAGGACAGCGCCTGCCGCGTTCCGTTCGGATTTAACGGCCGGCGACCGAACCCGTGCAGATGGCCGTGTTGCCGACGTTGAGGTTGAAGCCGCTCGAATTGCTCAGGAAGTCGGCCTGGAGTGCGCTCAACAGGTTCGACGGCACCGTGTCGAAGCCGTTGCCGTGCAGCGTGGCGGCGCTGCTGCTGCCCGAGTAGTGAGCGTTCAGGAAGCCGACCAGATCGGCGGCGACGTTCGCGTCCTTGTAGCACTGGCTGAAGATGATCTGGCTCGTGCCCGACACCGGGTAGCCGGTGGTCGGTTTGGCGGCATTCGGCACCCAGTTCAATTGATTCGAAGCCTGCACCTTCGTGCTCGGAACCGTGACCGAACCCACCGCCAGCGTTGCGTTCTGATAGGTCGGTGCGTAGTACGTCGAGCCGTTCAGCAGGCTGGCCACTTCCACGTTCGCGCCGCTGTTCGACGCCAGCGCCGTGCTCGACGGTGCGAGGAACGCGTTCGTCCAGTCCGGGCTCAGGTAGCCGACCGTGCCGCCAGCGCCGCCCGAGGTCAGCAGCGCGGTACGCACGCCACCGCTGCCCGATGCGCCGATGAAGTTGCTCGGCACCGTGCCGCCGAACTCATCCGAAAACACCAGCGAATCGGAGAACGAGACGTTCGAGTTCGCACCCTTCGTGCAAACCTGTTGCAGGTGGCGCGTCAGCAGTTCGGTCGTGCCGCTGCTGTCCGTACGGTAGATCACCGTGATCGGGTTGGCCGCGTAGGTGGTGCTGGTTTCCGGGTTGACCACCTGGTTCCAGTTCGTGAGCTTGCCCGAGAAGATGCCGCACAGGTCGTCGTCGTTCAGCGCCAGGCTGTGCGCCTGATTCGGCGTCGTTTGCGGCGTGACCGTGCTGGTGATCGTCTGCTTGTGGTTGACGACCGGGATCGTGATCGGCGTGACGATGTACGGAACCTGAATCAGCGGGCCGTTGGTCGTGCCGAGGCCGGCCTTGTACGAGGCGATCTGCGCCGACTGCAGGCCTGCATCGCTGTTCGCGAAGTCAACCGTGCCCGAGACCGCCGTGCCGAGCGAGCTCGGTGCGTTGGTCAGGAAGGCGGTTTGGCCGGCGCCCGAGCCGACCGAATAATACGAAAACGTGCCGGCGTTCGAGCCGTACGACGTGATTTCCGACTGGATCGTCGGAGCGACGAGCGACGAGCCACCACCTTGGATGAGCGGGCCGGCGGCCATGGCGGCCGTTGCACCGAAACCCGACACGACGAGTGCCAGGACCTGGCAGATCTTGCGCTTGCTGGACTTCATGAGAATTCCCCTGAACGAAGATGAAATAAAGGTGCTGTGCTTTGCTGTTGCTGCGGCCAGACGTGAGTAATGCCGCGAAAGAAATGTAGATTTAATTTCTGATAAATAGTGTGAATTTTTAGTAGCAAAAGGTAGGCAACATTTTTGTCGAGTTAGCGGGGTGCTTTTTTGATGGCGGGTCGGTCGACGGATTGATGGGGGAAGGCGGTTTCGTGTCGAATGTTGCGTACCATTTTCATCGGCGTTGAATTTCCCGAACATGACGACGGGTTCTGTCATTGGCGGTTGGCGAGAATAATTGAATGAATTGAAATGCGTGGCTTCATTGAAAATTATCGAATTCATTTTTTAAACCGAATAACCCGGTGTTTCGGCATGAAAGGTAGCCCAACATCCGTCACAAATTTGCACGGATTCGCTGCTTAATCTTGGCCGGTCATGGCGCATTGGAATGCGCCGTGCGCATTACCGGGGAACACTGACATGTCGGCATTCCGTTACGAAGCGATCGACCAGGCGGGCCGCACGCTCAAGGGCGTGCTGGAGGCGGACAGCGCGCGCGCGGGGCGCGGCCAGTTGCGCACCCAGGGCCTCACGCCGCTGTCGGTCGAACTGGCCGCCTCGCGCAAGCAGGGCGAGCGCAAGCAGCGCCTCTCGATCGGCCGCAAGCTTTCGCAGCGCGAGCAGGCGATCCTCACGCGGCAACTCGCCAGCCTGCTGATCGCCGGGCTGCCGCTCAGCGAATCGCTTTCCGTGCTCAGCGAGCAATCCGAGCGCGACTACGTGCGCGAGCTGATGGCCTCGATCCGCGCCGAAGTGGTGGGCGGCCACACCTTCGCCAATGCGCTCACGCAGCATCCGAACGATTTCCCCGAGATCTATCGCGCGCTGGTGGCGGCCGGCGAACACACCGGCAAGCTCGGCATCGTGCTGTCGCGCCTGGCGGACTACATCGAGCAGAGCAACGCGCTGCGGCAGAAGATCGTGCTGGCGTTCACGTATCCGGGCGTGGTCACGATGATCGCGTTCGGCATCGTCACGTTCCTGCTCAGCTATGTGGTGCCGCAGGTGGCCAATGTGTTCACCAGCACCAAGCAGCAACTGCCGACGCTGACGATCCTGATGCTGGCGCTGTCGAACTTCGTGCGGCATTGGTGGTGGGCGTCGCTGGCGGGCGTGGCGGTGATGGTATTCGCGATCGGCAAGGTGCTGGCGCGGCCCGCGCCACGGCTGGCATTCGACACTTGGGCGCTGACCGCGCCGCTGTTCGGCAAGCTGGTGCGCGGCTACAACACGGTGCGCTTCGCCAGCACGCTCGGCATCCTGACCGCCGCCGGCGTGCCGATCCTGCGCGCGCTGCAGGCGGCCGGCGAAACCCTGAGCAACCGCGCCATGATCGCCAAGGTGGACGACGCGATCGTGCGCGTGCGCGAGGGCATCTCGCTGTCGCGCGCGCTCGGCAACACCAAGACGTTTCCGCCGGTGCTGGTGCACCTGATCCGCTCGGGCGAGGCCACCGGCGACGTGACCACCATGCTCGATCGCGCGGCCGAGGGCGAATCGCGCGAACTCGAACGCAAGACGATGTTCCTGACGAGCCTGCTCGAACCGCTGCTGATTCTCGCGATGGGCGGCGTGGTGCTGGTGATCGTGCTGGCCGTGATGATGCCGATCATCGAACTGAACAACATGGTGCAGTGACACGGGCGCGGCAGCGCCCTTCGATACGAGGATGCAGGCATGACGGTGAATCGAGCCCGGCGCAAGGCCGGTGCGGCACGGCGGCGGGCACGGCGGAAGCAACGCGGCTTCACGCTGATCGAAATCATGGTGGTGATCGCGATCCTCGGCATTCTCGCCGCGCTGATCGTGCCGAAGATCATGAGCCGCCCCGACGAGGCGCGCCGCGTCGCGGCCAAGCAGGACATCGGCTCGATCATGCAGTCGCTCAATCTCTACCGGCTCGACAACGGCCGCTATCCGACCCAGGAGCAGGGGCTGGGCGCGCTGGTGCAGAAGCCCACGGTGGATCCGGTGCCGGGCAACTGGAAGGACGGCGGCTATCTCGAACGGCTGCCGAACGACCCGTGGGGCAATGCCTATCAATACCTGAGCCCCGGCACGCACGGCGCGATCGACGTGCTCAGCTACGGCGCGGACGGCAAGGCGGGCGGCGAGGGCAACGATGCCGACATCGGCTCGTGGCAGTGAGCGCGGCATGAGGGCGCGCGCACGCCATCGGCCACGGCGCCTCGGCCGCTCGCGCCACGAGGCCGGCTTCACGCTGATCGAGATGCTGGTGGTGCTGCTGATCGCCGGCATCCTGATCGCGGCCGTCACGCTCGCGCCCACCGGCAACCGCCGCACCGCGTTGACCGAGGAGGCGAACCGCCTGGCGACCTTGCTCGAATCGGCCACCGACGAGGCGCAGGTGCGCTCGCAGGCGATCGCCTGGCAGCCGGTGGGCGGCGGCTACCGTTTCATGCAGCGCACCGGCAGCGGCGCCTGGGCCACGATGGGCGACGATCTGTTCCGGCCGCGCCGCTGGGGCGGCGAGGTCACGAACGTGGCGATCCGCTATACCGATGGCGGCAAGCCGCTGTCACGCGTCGTGATCGGCGAGGAGAGCATCGACACGCCCGTCACCATCACGCTGGCCTCGGAATCGATTCGCGTCGAGGTCGTCTCGACCGGGATCGGCAACTACCTCGTGCGGCAGCCGTGAGCGGCTGCGTGCGGCGGAATGCGACATCATTCCGTACCCCGAACAATATAGGGGCCGATGGGGCATGACGATTGCTTGCCGGAGCGGAACCGGTCACCGGACTGTCATACGTTTTGCTCACAATGCGCTGTCAGATCCGCCGCTCGGCCGATCATCGGGCTGGCGGCGCAACACCGGCCGTGCTTTTCAAAATGGGCCGGGGATTCATGACACGCTTTCGGACGTCGACCGGGCGCCTGGCATCGGCCATTGCGTCGATGCTGATCGCAGGGGCCGCCGGTCACGCATCCGGCCAGGAAGCGGCGGCGGGCGCATCGGCCACGCCGGCAGCCGGCCCCAGGCATTTCGATCTTCCCGCCCAGTCCTTGTCTCGCACCTTGCAGCGTTTTGCCAAGGTGGCGGCGTGGGCCGTGCTGGCGCCGGCGCCGCTGCTCGAAGGACGCATGAGCACGGCGGTCGACGGGGATTACCCGCCGCGCGAGGCCTTGCTGCGCGCGCTGGCGGGCACCGGCTTGCGGGCCGACTTTACACAGCCGGACGAAGCGATCATCGTCGCCGATCCGGGATCGAGAGGCGCGAACACCGCGCAGACGGACGACCCGCCGGACGGCGCCTTGCCGATCGACGGGGTGGACGGTTCGGAAGAACGCCGCGCGTTCGCCGGCACCTTGCAGGCCCGGCTGATCGAGGCGCTGTGCGCTCAACCGGATGCGGTGCCGGGCGATTACCGGTTCGTCGCGCAGATACGCATGGATGACAAGGGGGCGGTCGTGGCGGTCAACAAGGTGGCGTCGAGCGGTCAGGCCGCGCGCGACGCGGCGATCCTGCGCAGCTTGCGCGCATTGCGGCTCGATGCCGTGGTGCCGGCCGACCTGCCGCAACCGATCACGATCCTGCTGCGGCCGATCGGCAGCGGCGTGCATTTCCGCTGCCCGACGGCGGCGTCCCGGAACTAGGCGGCCATGTCCGATTCCTCCCGCGCCGGTCTGCGCAAGCTGATCGCCTCGCGCTACAGCCACCTCGTGCGCCGCCTCGAACGCGCGACCGGCTCGAAGGACAATGCGGCCGATGCGCTGCATGAAACCTGGTTGCGCCTCGAAAACGCCAATGTCTCGACCCAGGTCGGCAACACCGATGCGTATATCCTCGGGATGGCACAAAACGTCGCGATCGATCAACATCGGCGCGAGCGGCGGCACCTGCACGAGGACGACATCGAGGCGGTGCTCGAATTGCCCGACGAAGTAGCCGATCCCGAGCGCATCGTCGCGGCACGCCGCAAGGTCGAGACGCTCAAGGAAGTGCTGCGCGGGCTTACGCCGCGCCGTCGCGCGATCCTGGTGGCCGCGCGCGTGGATGGCCTGCTGAACCGCGAGATCGCCGAGCAGTTCGGCATTTCGCTGCGGCTGGTCGAGAGCGAACTGAGCGCCGCGATGAAATATTGCCTGCAGCGCATGCAGGACGAAGGCGATTCGCTTCCGGGCTCGCGTGGCGGGCCGCGTAAATTTTGAACATCCCGACGATGACGACAGAGTTCGACCCCGCCGACGACGCACACGATTCCGCCAGCGCATGGCTGCTGCGGCTGCGTTCCGGCGAGGCCGGCGCGGCCGATGTCGAGGCATTCGAGCGCTGGTCGGCCGCGCATCCGCAGGCCGCCGGCCAGTTGCGCGAAACCTGGAGCGTGTTGCGCACGGCCGCCGCCGAGGTCGCCCAGGAAGATCGCGCGCGCGGCGCGGCGTGGGCCGGCGTGGCCCGGCGCGAACGCGCGATGCGCACCGGGCGGCGCGCCTTCGTCGGCTTCGCGGTCGCGGCCGGCGCGTCGTGGCTGGCGGTCCGCCCGCCGCTTGGCCTCTGGCCGTCGCTCGGCGATCTCGCCTCGAACTACTACACCGGCACCGGCGAACAGCGCCAGATCGCGCTGTCGTCGCGCGTGACCGTCGAGATGAACACGCAAACCCGCATCGACACCCTCGCCTCGAATACCGAGCAGGGCATCGTGCTGGTGTCCGGCGAGGCCGAGGTCGACGCGGCAGCGCCGGTGCCGGGCCGCGCCGAGCCGCTGCGGCCGGTGACCGTGGTGGCCGGCCAGGGGCGCATCCAGGCTGCGATCGCACGCTTCAACGTGCGCCGCATGGATGGCCACGTTTGCGTGACGTGCATGTCGGGCAGCGTCGAGCTCGTGCATCCGGCCGGCCGGCGCACGCTCGCGGCCGATCAGCAGGTGATCTACGACGATCGCGGCGTGCAGGCCGTGTCTCGCGCCGATACCGGTGCTGCGACCGCCTGGCGTCGCGGCGTACTGGTGTTCGACGACGTGCCGTTATCGAACGTGGTCGAACAGATCAACCGCTATCGCCCCGGCAAGGTGATCCTGCGCAATCCGTCGCTCGGCGAGAATCGCATGCAGGCGCAGTTCCCGATCGCGCGCGTCGACAGCGTGATCGACATGCTCGGCCACATGTACGGCGCGCGCATCACGCGCTTGCCCGGCAATATCGTCCTGGTGAGCTGAACCGGGGCTCGCCTCGCCGCCGCGTCTTTCCTTTCCTCGGTCGTACCCGCCATGCCGTTGCTCCGTCATCCTGATCGTTTCCGGGTGACGGGCCGCGGCGTTGCGCCATGCGGCGCGACGGAATTCGCATGCGGGTTGGCACCGCTTCGAACCGACTCTATTCATGAGAGGCGCCGTGCGCGATGGCGTGGGCACGGTGCGCCGATGCACGAGCTTGGGCTGCGTGCCGCGATGCGGCGCGACGGCAGGTGCGCGGCAAATAACGTGCTGCGGGGGACGGCAAGATGACGATCCGGGCAGAATCGGGCGCGCCGCATGACGCGCTCGCGGCAGGCGACGACACGATCCGCGAAGGCGCGATCCGCTGGCTGATGTGGTTGCGCGTGGCCGGCGATGCGGCCGAGGAGTTCGCCGCGTGCGAGCGCTGGTGCCGGTGCAGCGCGGCGCATGCGGCGGCGATGCACGAGGTGCTGTGGCTATGGGCGGCGATGCGAATGCTGGATCGGCGGCTGCCGCATTGATGCGCGCCGCGAGGCGTGCCCGGCAGCGGGCCTGCGGTTCAGACGTCGTTCGACGTGAGCGTGGTGCGCACGCCGGGCGGCGCGGGCAGGCGCTGCGTGATGGCGCGTACGAGGCGGTGGCGGCTCAGTTCGAACGCCAGCAGCAATTGCTGAGGCTGGCTGCCGGCCGCGCCGAGCTTCTCACGTAACGTGGTGGCCGGCAGCGCATAGGCGGCGTACCCCCAGCCCGGCGCATAGGCGGTGAACCAGATCGAGTCATCGCCGGTAACGGTCGGCGCGGTGAGATGGACGGCAAACATCATGATGGCGGCTCGCTCGATGGACGCCGCCATTCTGCCATGTTGCAGTGCACATGAATACCGCATAGCCGCATCGGCAACACGCGAAACATAAAGTCTGCGGGTTGGCGCGGCTCGCAACGACCTAGTAAACGAGGGCCGTGCAGCGGCAGGCGCGGGCGCGACGAGCGCGCCGTTTCGTTTGCCGTGCGTGGCAATGGCCGGGAACGTCGGGAACATAACTCGATACCGACGCGGCTAGTCTGGCGCCGGTTCGCCGTCGCGTGCCTCGGTACGCGCGGCGGACCACATGGCGTCGAGCGGGTCGTCTGTGCCCCGGTAGGGCTCCAGCAGGAACGGGAAGCGCACGACGAACGGAGCGGATGCTTGCAGCGCCACGATATGGTCGATCATCCATTGCAGCACATCGCCGCCGCGGGCCGGGCTCGCGCGAGCGCCGGGCATCGCCGCGAACAGCGCCGCGTAGGGCTGCCATCGCGACGGGCGGTCGTTGTCGCCCGGGCGCAGGTAGGTCGAGAGCGTCACGTCGTCGTGATCGTTGAGTGCGCCGACGAACAGGCCGTGCGGCCTCGGCACCGCGAGCTGTTTCCATTGCTCGGCGAGCGCAAGGCTGCGAATCGCGCG
>NZ_BAAILN010000107.1:195449-204170 GCF_054589155.1 Burkholderia sp. 3C | reverse complement strand
TTGCGCTGCATGCAGCGCGCGACCGCGTGCGGACGGATCGTGGTGGTGGCGAAGCTGCGCAACGTCAGGTCCGGCACCGTCAGATGCAATTCGAATTCGCGCAGGCCGTGCTCGGCGCTCATCGTCGTGAAGTCGAGGAACAGGCCTTCTCGGGCGCCGAGCGTGCCCACGTACGGATCGAGGCCGAGCCGCACGAGGCGCGGCGCGATCTGGCGGGCGATCAGCCGCATCAGATTGCGGCGGCCGCGTTCGCCGGCATAGGCGTCGAGCACGCGCGTGATCGTGTCGCTGATTTCCCAGCGCCGCTCCTCGGCCACCAGCCGTGGCGAACCGCCCAGATCGAATCGAGCGCGGCCGTGAGCCACGCGAGGGTCTATGTACATGCGAGGGCCTCGTGCGATGCCGGCCCGGCCGGCGCGACATCGTCAGGAATCCTGATGCTGGCGCGTCGATATCGGCGCGTCAAGTTCGACGCCCGGCGTGCGGCGCGGCGTCCGCACGAACCGGCAGCCGGCACCGGCGACGCGCGAGCGTGCCAATCCTACAACGCAGAGGTGATCACGTGATGCGCATGGTGTTGGAACGCTTTGTCGAACACAGCCCGATGGCGATCATGGCGCGGCTCGTGATGCAGTGCGCGGTCGACGATCAATGGCTCGATGCCGTCGATGCGGCCGGGGAGAGTGACCATGAGCCGGTGCGCGAGGCGCTGCTGGCCTGCGTGGCGCATGCGCTGACGGCGATCGGCGGGCAGCGGCGAGCCGCCTTGGGCACCGGATCGATCCATCCGGCGATGCCGGCCGATTTCGCGCCGGCCGTGCTCGCGCTGCACGATCGCGTGAGCCGGCTGCGTGCCGGCTGGGGCCGCACCTTGCTCAAGGACGGCACGGCGCTGCTGATGCCGCTGGCCACCCGGCGCGCGGCCGAGTGGGCCGACGCCGCGGGCGGCTTGCGGGTGCGCGTGCTCGACGGCTGCGCGATGGAGCCCGGGCTCGCGTGTACCCCGAGCGCCGATGGCTGCATCCACGGCTTTCCGGCCGACGAATCGGGCGGCGGCCCGGCCGCCGATATCGCGCTGCCGGTGTACGATCCCGAGTTCGGCCTGCTGATCGATCTGGTGCCTTATGAGCGGGGCCGCCTGTACGAGCGTGCGTTCGCCGTCTCGCTGATCGAATCGGTGGAGCCGGGCGAGCTGTGGATCGTCGATGGTCATTTCGGTACAGCCGGCATGATGGCGAGCTGGCCGCGCGGCAGCGGCGTGTTCCTGATCCGCGAGCATGGCTGCACGCCGGCCTGGCAGCCCTGTGACGCGTTGCGCGAGATCGGCGAGCTCGATGGCGGCCGTGTGTTCGAGCAGGAGGTGGCGATGCCGGGCGACCCGGCGGCGCGTTTCCGGCGCATCGAATGGCGCATCGATGATGTGGATTCCGAACCACTGAGCTTGCTGACCAACGCGGCTGCCGCGCCACTCGATGCGCTGCGCCTCGTGCGGCTCGCGCGCATGCGTTGGCGCGACAGCCTGCCGCTGGCGGTCGATGCGGTGTTCGACGCGGCGCTGTATGCCGAGGTGCCGGCGCGCGCCGTGCCGCTCGCGCGCGGCATCGTCGCCACCGCCTACAACGTGTTCAGCGTGATGACGCAGGCGATGGCGGTCGAGCTCGAACTCGATGCGCGCGACCTCGAACGCCTGCCGTCCCATCTCGCCGCCGGCGTGCGCGCGGCCTATACCGGCATGATGATCGCGCTGCCGCCGGCATGGTGGCGGCGCTACGACCATCTCTCGATCGGCTCGCTCGGCGCGCTGCTCCGGCTGCTCGCGCATCATGTCGACCCGCGCAGCGACCGGCGCAAGCGCCGCGAGCACCGGCTGTCGGCGAAATCGCAAGCGCTGCTGCGCACCGCCACGCTCGACCGCATGCTGCACGATGACAACGACGCGCTGACCGCCAACATGTTCAGCCCGCGCACCATCGCCATGGCCACCCGCGACTTCAGCAGCAATCCGTCGAAAGCATTGCGTCACGCGGGGGAAGCGCTGGTGATGGTGACCAAGTACAACCGGCCGATCGCGCTGCTGGTATCGATCGAGGATTGGAACCGCCTGCTCGGCGAAGTGCGCGAGACCAGCATGAGCCGGCTCTCGCTCGATGGCGGCGGCCCGGTGCCGCGCACCCACGCAGCGGGATTCGGCGAAGTGCCGTTGAACTGAACTGAACCAGGCACGGCGCTGCGCGCGCTTTCGCCCGGCCGCGCACGCGTCAGGCCGCGCTCACGTGATGCACCCAGATCACTTCGGTCCACGAAAAATTGCCGATGCCGTAGCGGGCAACCAGCGTGTCGAGCCGCAGATCGAGCCGCGGCGAGTGGATTCGGCAGTGCACCAGGAAATAGCCGCTGTTGACCGTGGCCAACGCGCCGTCGGGCAGCGTCGCGCTGCCGCCGGCGGGCTGCAGGAACAGCGCGAGTTCCCCGGTGTTGAGGAAATAGGCCGTGCTGCGATGTTCGATCAGGCGGCGCGCCTGGCTTTGCGACAGGGCCGGGATCGCGGCGATCAGCACCGGCTCCGGCGCCGTGTTGACGTTGATCGAGGTGAGGTCGGGCAGCACCGTGATATAGGGGGCGAGGGTGGCGACCGTTTCTGCGCCATAGCCCGGAATTCGCGCGAGGTCGTCCACGCCGACGAGTTGCAGCGGCCAGCCTCCAGGGCCGGCCGTGGTGCTCAACGACGCAAGAATGTGATCGGCGGTGATCTGCGCGAGCGCCGGATCGAGCGACAGCGCGCCGAGCAGGCGGCGCAGGCCGAGCACGGCGGGGCCGTTCACCTGCCACGGTTGATTCGGAGCGGGCCGCGCCACCAGGCTCATCAGGTTGAAGCGCGATTGCGCGTCCTCGACGTTGCCCGAGATCCAGGCATGGGCGAGATCGGCGTTGACGGCGATCGCCTCGGGCGGCAGGAAATCGGCGAGCTGCACGTCGTTGACCGGCACCGACCACGGCTGCCCGAGCACGGTCACGTTCGAGGTTTCGTTCTGCGCGCGCAACTGGGCGCGCGCCCACTCCACGGCGGCGCGTTCGGCCCACATCGCCTGCGTGCCGAGCCGCTGATTCTCGACGTCGTGCGTGGCCACCTGCTGCCGCCATACGATGCCCGCTGCGAGCGTGGCCGCCAGCGCCACCACCAGCAGCACGGTCACGATCGCAATGCCGCGCTGCCGGGCCGGGAGGCGGCGGTGCGTTCGATATCGCGCGCGCGCACGGCGTGCGAGATGGGAAGCGAGCCGGATGGCGGATGTTTTCACCGTCACTCGTCGAACGCGAGGAGGGCGTGCACGATGCACGCAGGCAAGGCCGAGGCCAGGCCGAAGCCGCCGATCAGCGCGGCGACCCACGACATCTCGCCCGCGGTGCGCACGCCGTCCGGCGCGGCGCTCAGCAGGTCGACCAGGTTCGAGGTGGAATGCGAGGCCCACAGCAGCATGGCGAACAGCGTGCCGGCCACCAGGCCGCCGATCGAGAACAGGTAGGCGGCTGCCGCGCGATGCACCGCAAACGGCGCGCGATGATGGCGCTGGTTGGCCGCAATCATCGCCACGCCGTTGGCTACCGGCACGATCGCCATGGCGGCCGCCCAGAAAAACGGCTGATCGCTGGCCGGGTTGATCAGCAGCAGCGTGCCGACGCACCAGAACGGCGGCGCCAGCAGGGTGGTCAGCAGCCACGACGCCAATTGCCACGGCAGCCAGGGCGCCCGCCAGCGCAGCGCGGGCGCCGGCGGCACGGCCGAGCGCGAGCGGCGCGGCAGGGCGCCGGTGGCGGTGCCGGGCTCGGCGGCCGGTTTGCCGGCGAGCCAACGCCGGACTAAGGTGGCGATCCACATGCTGACACCGTCGAGATTTCCCGTAGCCATGATTGGGTTGCACCGCGCATCGTCATAGCGTCGTTTCGACATATCGACGTAGGGCGGCCTTCGTTAACAATCAAGACGTATCGGCGCACCGATACCCGCAGACTGTTTCAAATCCGGGCGGCACGTGTCGCATTCCTCACGATTCGTATCGGCATTCCCTACCGAACCCGGCAATTCACTCTGTCGTGTCACAAAAAATTACCGGTTGTGGTCCGACGATACGCGCACGGCTCGCAGCACGCGCGCCGTGGGTCAGGCTTTGGCGCACGTGAGAGGGTGCGCCGGGGAGGCTCGGCCTCGTCGACGAGGCTTGCCGTATCGCGGCAATGGGCGCAACGGATGTCGCAAGGCGACGCGTTTCGCCACCGGGTGCACCGTGCCTGTCACGCCGGCGCGCCGCTAACGCAAATGGGCGGCCGGCCCGATTTCCTCTTTCTGTTCTGAACACTGGCAACACGATTGCGGACGTGGTGCGGATCGCGCTCGCCTCGCGTTTCGATGGCGGATCGGGATTCGTTTCACCTGCGCCGGAATGGATCACAAAAAAATCTGCGGCAATCCGTGGGTCGTTCCGTCTAGATAGCTGTGAGCGGCATGATCGCGGGCCGTGCCGGCCGGGTGCGGCGCCGCAAGAATCGATACCTGTGCGTGAATGCAGCGCGCTGACGGGATGGGGGCACGTGGATCAGATCGATACGGGAAGGGCGGATTCGTCGGCCGCGCGGCATGACGGAGCGGAGCCGGGCGGGGTGCCCGACGCGGCCGCGCCGTACATCAACCTGCGCGACACCGGGCGCTTCGTCGAATTGCTCGAAACGCTGGGTTGCACGTTGGCGATCAGCCGTCGGCCGTCCGGCGTGGCGCTGCTCGGCGCCGACGGCGGCAGGCCCACGCTGTCGGCGTGTCTTCTGCCGCGCTCGATGGGGCTGGCGGTGGACGGCAACCGGCTCGCGGTGGCGACCGCCAGCGAGCTGATGATCTACGCCAACGTGTCGACGCTCGCGCCGCTCTATCCGCTGCGCCCCGATCACTTCGACGCGATGTTCGTGCCGCGCATGTCGTATTGCACCGGCGATCTCGATCTGCACGACATGGCCTTCGACAAGCAGGTCGTGCTTGCCGTGAACACGCGTTATTCGTGCCTCTGCGTGATCGACGGCTACTTCAATTTCACGCCGATCTGGCAGCCGCCCTTTGTCACCGCGCTGGCACCCGACGATCGGTGCCACCTCAACGGCATGGCGTTCCACGATGGCAAGGTCCGCTATGTGACGGCGCTGGCGCACAGCGACGCGCCGTTCGGCTGGCGCGAGCGCATGGCCGACGGCGGCATCGTCATGGAGGTGCCGTCGGGTCGCGTGATTGCCTCCGGCCTGTCGATGCCGCATTCGCCGCGCGTGATCGGCGGCCGCCTGCATGTGCTCGAAGGCGGGCGCGGCGCGGTGTTGCAGATCGATCCGCAAACGGGGGCGCGGCGCGTGCTGGCAACGCTGCCGGGCTTCACGCACGGGTTGGCCGAATACGGCGGCGTGCTGTTCGTCGGCCTGTCGAGGCTGCGCGAGCGGCGTGGGCCGCAGGGCCTGCCGATCGAAGCCGCGTCGAGCGAACTGGTGGCCGGCGTGGCCGCGCTCGATGCGCGCACGGGCGAGGTGCTCGGCATCCTGCAATTCTTCAATGGCGTCGAGGAGGTGTTCGACGTGCATGTGCTGCCGAACGTGCGGCGCGCCGAGATTCTCGGTCCGCAACAGTGGCTCGAGACGCCGTCGGTCGTCACGATGCACGGCGGCTTCTGGCAGACGCGTCCGCGCGAGGACGGCGAAGCCGCGCAACGCGGGCGATGAATCGATGACGGATACGAAATTCTGCGGGTTGGCGAGGCACGGTTCGTCTTTAACGATAAGCGAGCCGCAACGCGAGGCGCGCGCGAGCGGCTGGGCCGTGACGGGCCGGCGCGGAGGCGCGATCTGGTTGACGGGTTTGTCGGGGGCGGGCAAGACCACGCTGGCCGAAGGGCTGGCCACGCATCTGCGGTGCCTCGGGCGGTTCGTGATGGTGCTCGATGGCGACCGGATGCGCGATCGCCTGAGCCGCGATCTGGGCTTCGCCGATGGCGATCGGTTCGAGAACATCCGGCGCATCGCGGAAGTGGCGGCGATGGTCGGCGAAGCCGGGGGCATCGCCGTGGTGGCTGCGATCGCGCCGCTGGCGGCCATGCGCGATGCGGCGCGCCGCGTGATCGGCGAGGGCTATCGCGAGGTGTACGTGAACGCGTCGCTCGGCGTCTGCGAGGCGCGCGATCCGAAGGGCTTGTATGCGAAGGCGCGGCGCGGTGAATTGCAGGGGTTCACGGGCATCTCGGCGCCCTACGAGCCACCGGTTGCGGCGGACTTGATGCTGGACACGGGCCGCTTCGAATACGACGTCTGCATCGATGCGCTGCTGTGGTTTGCGCTCGAAGCGTTCGGCGCATCGAACCACGGCGCGACCCGGCCGCGAGACTAGCCGGAAGTGAATGGATGCAAGAACGCGGTTCGATCCTGTTAGTGAGGATGACGAATAAATTGTCATGCTCATGAAACAGACGGGGAATAGCGCGGACGCGTAGCGGCGCGCAGCGCGAATCGACACAAAAAGGGGAAGGGCGCATGCCGCCGAGAGTAGACCAACAAGCTCACGATACGAAGCGACGTTCGCGTCGACGCCGCCTGGCCGGCGTCGCCCTGATCGGCGGCATCGGCCTCGCATCGGGCGTGCGCGCGCAGGAAGCCGCCAAGCCGGCGCCGGCCGCGCCGCACCGGTTCGACGTCAACGAATTCATCGTGCGCGGCAACACCACCCTGCCGTCGATCGAGATCGAGAAAGCGGTCTATCCCTACGAAGGGCCGGGCCGCACGCTCGACGATGTGAACGCCGCGCGCGATGCGCTGCAGAAGGTGTATCAGGACCGCGGGTATCAATCGGTGGTGGTCGAGCTGCCGCAGCAGCAGGTCAGGAACGGCGTGATCGTCCTGCAGGTGGTGGAGGCCAAGGTGGGCCGGCTGCGCGTGGACGGCGCCCGGTACAACTCGCCGCAAACCATTCGCGACGCGGTGCCGGCGCTGGCCGAGGGCCACGTGCCCGACTTCAACGCGGCGCAAACACAGCTCACGGCGCTGAACGGTTCGGCCGATCGCCAGGTGATTCCGGTGCTCAAGCCCGGCGTGATGCCGCAGACGGTGGATGTCGACTTGAAGGTGGACGATCACAGCCCGCTGCACGGCTCGATCGAGCTGAACAACGACAACAGCCCGGGCACCTCGCTGCTGCGGACCACCGGCACGCTCAGTTATTCGAACCTCTGGCAGCTCGGGCACGTCATTTCGGGTACCTATGTACTCGCGCCGCAGCACCCGGAAGACGCGCGCGTGTACGCGTTTTCGTATCTCGCGCCGATCAGGGACACGCGCTGGAGCTTCCTTGCCACGGTGGTCCACTCGGACAGCAACGTGGCCTCGGTGGCCAGCACCAACGTGCTCGGCAAGGGCACGACGTACGGCATCACCGCGATCTACGCGCTGCCGGGCAGCGATACCTACGCGCACAACCTCAGCGTCGAAATCGATCACAAGCACTACGACGAGGACGTCAACGTGCTGGGCCAATCGGCCTCGTCGGCGCCGCTCACCTATGTGCCGGTGACGGTTTCGTACACCGGCCAACTGAACCTCAAGCAGTCGCAGACCTCGTTCTCGGCGGCGCTCGTGACCAACATCCGCGGCCTCGGCAGCGGTGCGAACGAGTGGGACAACAAGCGCTTCAACGCCACGCCGGATTTCATCTACGGCAAGTTCGACCTCAACCACACGCAGCACCTCCAGCACGACGTGCAAGCCAATGCGCACGTCAGCGCGCAGGTGGCGAATTCGCCGCTGGTGTCGAGCGAGCAGTTCGCGGCGGGCGGCATGAACAGCGTGCGCGGCTACATGCAGGCCGAGGACACCGGCGACAGCGGGGTGATCGGCTCGCTCGAACTGCGCAGCCCGTCGCTGGCCTCGCACCTGGGCGGCAGCATCAACGAGCTGCGCTTCCATGCCTTCGTCGACGCGGCGCACCTGTGGCTGAACAGCCCGCTGCCGGAGCAGACCTCGAGCTTCAACCTGCTCAGCGTGGGCCTGGGCATGCGCATGCAGGTGCTGAAGTACGCGAGCGCGGATTTCGAGGCCGGCTGGCCGCTGAAGGCGGGCGTCTATACACGGCAATACAGCCCCCGGTTCGATTTCTACGTTCGACTGGGTTTCTGACGGATTTTTGAATCGTGCCGGGCCGACGCGGCCGAAGGCGCAAACGGGGAGTGGATCGTGAAGCGAGTGATGGTGTTCATGTTGGCGGCGCTGCTGGGCGCGCTGCCGGGAATCGCGAATGCGTGGTGGCAGAACGACTGGTCGTTCCGTAAGGCGATCACGATCGACGCAAGCGCGAAGGGGGCGAACCTCAACGAATCGGCCGGCCGCGTGCCGCTGCTGATTCGCCTGCATTCGGGCAACTTCCAGTTCGACGGCCTGGCCGACAACGGCGCGGACATCCGCTTCGTGGCGGCCGACGACAAGACGCCGCTGAATTACCAGATCGAGCAGTACGACGCGGTGCTCGGCGTGGCGCTGATCTGGGTGGACGTGCCGAAGATGCCGGCCGGTTCGGCCGAATCGATCTGGATGTACTACGGCAACAAGAACGCGCCGGACGGCAGCAAGCCGGCCGAGGCGTTCGATGCCGATTACGCGCTGGTCTATCACTTCAACGGCGCCGCGGGCGCCCCGCCGAAAGACGCCACCGCC
>NZ_BAAILN010000107.1:181849-195347 GCF_054589155.1 Burkholderia sp. 3C | reverse complement strand
GCGCAGGCCGCGACGGTGCGCACCGTCGAGGACGGCATCGTCGGCAAGGGTGTGAGCTTCGACGGCAACGGTTCGCTGACGCTGCCCGCCACGCCGTCGCTGAACGTGGCCGCCGGTGGCGCGTTCACCTTCAGCGCCTGGGTCAAGCCCGCCGCGCTCGCGTCGAACGCGCTGCTCTACAGCCGCCGCGATGGCGCCAACGCGCTGCTGATCGGCCTCGACAACGGGCTGCCGTTCGCCGAGATCGACGGCGGCGGCGCGCCGGTGCGCATCGCCGGCACCGCGCCCGTGACGGCCGGCCAGTGGGCGCACATTGCCGTGACCGACGACGGACGCAACCTCACCGTCTACGCCAACGGCAAGCAGGTCGCGCAGATCGCCGGCGCGCTGCCGGCCCTGACCACGCCCGCCGTGATCGGCGCCGACGTGCCCGGCGCGCCGGCCGGCTTCTCGGCCTACAGCGGCGCGCTCGACGAACTGCGCCTGTCGCGCATCGCGCGCCCGGCGGCCGTGATCGCCATCGACACGCTGGCGCAAGGCTCGGAATCGAAGCTGATCGCCTACGGCAACGACGAGAAACAGTCCGGTTTCGGCTTCGGCTATTTCGGCGTGATCGTGCATTCGGTGACGGTCGATGCCTGGGTGGTGATCGGCATCCTGCTGCTGATGGCCTTGGTGTCGTGGGTGGTGATGTACAACAAGGCGCGCTACGTGGGCCTGGTCGACAAGGCCAACCTGTTCTTCACGCAGCGCTTTCGCGAGATCGGCGGCCGTCACCTGACGGGCCTCGCCCACTACGACGAAAAGAGCGCCGAGGGCCGGCGCCTGTTCCAGTCCTCGCTGTATCGCCTGTATCGCGCGGGCGTGCATGAAATCCACGCGCGCGTGGATGCCACCGGCCGCACCATCATCACCCGCGAATCGATCGAGGCGATTCGCGCCTCGATGGACGCCACCCTGGTGCGCGAGAACCAGCGCCTGTCGAAATCGATGGTGCTGCTGACCATCGCGATCTCGGGCGGCCCGTTCTTGGGCCTGCTCGGCACGGTGGTGGGCGTGATGATCACGTTCGCCGCGATCGCGGCGGCCGGCGACGTGAACGTGAACGCCATCGCACCGGGTATCGCGGCGGCGCTGCTGGCCACCGTGACCGGCCTGTTCGTCGCGATTCCGGCGCTGTTCGGCTACAACTATCTGCTGATCCGCAACAAGAACGTGACCGCCAACATGCAGGTGTTCGTCGACGAATTCGTCACGCGCCTGGCCGAAGCGCATCGTTCGCCGGATCACGCGGTCCTGGCCGACTGACCGACGCGGGGAGACCACCATGCAGGTTCAGGACGACGACAAGCCGTACGACGACATCAACATCACGCCGATGCTCGATCTGGCGTACGTACTGCTGATCATTTTCATCATCATGACGACCGCCTCGGTGCAGGGCATCAAGGTCGATCTGCCGAAAGCGAGCTCGTCCACGAGCCTCGCCAAGCCGAAGACGAAAGCGATCACCGTGGCCGATTCGGGGCAGATCTTCCTCGACGCCTACCCGGTGACGATGGACGAACTCGAAAGCCGGCTGCGCACCGAAAAAGCCGGCAATCCCGAGTTTCCGATTGTGCTCAAGGGCGATGCAACGGTGCAGTACCAGCGCGTGATGGACGTGCTCGACCTGCTGCGCCGCCTCGATCTGTCGCAAGTCGGGTTGGTGACCGGCAAGGCGAAGGGCAGCTAGGGGCCGGCGATGGAGATGAGCTACGAAGGCGGGCCGCCCGAGAAAGGGCCGCGGCGGTACGTGAAGCCGGTGGTGATCGCGCTGCTGGTGGCGGGGGCGATCGCGTTGATCTGGCGCTTCGCCGGCGATACGGCGGGCGTCAAGCGCGTGAGCGCGCCGCAGGTGACGACGGTGATTCCGTTGCCGCCTCCGCCGCCCCCGCCGCCGCAAAAGCAACCGCCTCCCGAGAAGGTCAAGGAGGAGATCAAGACGCCGGTGGACAAGCCGACGGTGGCGCCGAAGCCGGCCGAGGCGCCCAAGCCGTCGGACAACCAGCCCAAGCAGATGACCATGAACGCGCCCGCGCAGGCCGGCACCGACAGCTTCGGCATCGGTGCGGGCGACGGCTCGGGCTCGGTCGGCTCGGGCGGCGGCGGGCGCTTCGGCAACGCCAGCTATGGCCAGTATCTCGGCTACCTGCTGCAGCGCGTGATCGAGAGCGACAAGGGCGTACAGGAAGCGGGCGGCACGCGCTTTTCAGGGGTACTGAATGTGTGGCTCGACCCGTCGGGGCGTATCACGCGCGTGACGATCGTGCAGTCGACCGGGGACAACCGGCTCGACGCGGCCGTGATCGCCGCGGTGCAGTTGGCCGGCAAGCTCGACGAAGCGCCGCCGGCCTCGGCCTCGTATCCGCTGACCGTCAGATTGCAGGGGCGCAAGCCGGCCTAGCCGCACGCGCGGGAAATCGTGGGGCAGGCCCGCAAGGCGGGCGCTGCCGGACAGAACAGACAGTGTTCGGAGCACTTAGATGATTCGAAAGATGAAGGTACGGGGTGGGGGGCAGCTGTGGACCGGCGCGCCGGCTCGGCTGTCGTGCATCGGCGCGGCGGTATTCACGCTCGGCATGATCGGCACGGGCAGCGCGCGGGCGCAGTCGCTGGAAGCGCAGGCCGCGTCGGGCCAGGCCGCGCCGACCGAGAGCGTGGTGATCAACCTGATCAACCTGCTGGTCAAGCAAGGTGTCCTGACCAAGCAGAGCGCCTCGCAACTGATCGGCGAGGCGCGCGCGGAAGCCGTGCAGGCCAGGGCCACGGCGAGCCGCGCGCCGGTGGCGGGCGCGGCGGTGGTCAACGCCCCGACGCAACCGGGCGACGTGGCGGTGCCGTACGTGCCGCAGGTGGTGCGCGATCAGATCCGCGACCAGGTCAAGCAGGAGGTGATCGCGCAGGCCAAGCAGGAAAACTGGGCGCAGCCGAACACGTTCCCCGATTGGGTGTCGCGCATCAAGCTCGACGGCGACCTGCGCGTGCGCGACGAATATCACTTCTATGGCAGCCGCAACGCCACCAACGTGACCAACTTCGGCGCGCTCAATTCGGGCACCGGTTTCGACATCAACCCGAACACCAACACCACCCAGCTTCCGACGCAGAACACCACGCAGAACCGCAACAACCTGCTGCGCTATCGCGCGCGTCTGGGCGTGACGGCGCTGCTGTCCGACCAGATCAGCGCCGGCATCCAGCTTGCCAGCGGCAACGACGCCAACCCGGTGTCCACCACCGCCACGGCGGGCGGCGGCTTCGCCAAGCGCAACATCTGGCTGAACAAGGCGTTCTTCGCCTACAAGCCCACGCCCTGGCTCAACGTGATGGCCGGCCGTTTCGACAATCCGTTCTTCAAGTCGGACCTGCTGTTCTCCGACGATCTGGAAATGGACGGCATCGCCGCCAGCGTGCGCCACGCGCTGCCGGGGCATCCGGACGTCACGCTGTTCGGCACGTTCGGCCTGTTCCCGATCCAGTACACCAGCGAGAACTTCCCGTCGAACAGCAGCGACAAGGTCGGCGGCGACACCAAGTGGATGTTGGGCGCGCAGGTGGGCGCGGAGTGGAAGATCAACGAGCAGAACCGCCTGAAGGGCGCGGTGGCCTACTACGACTTCCAGAACATGCGCGGCACGCTGTCCTCGCCGTGCGCGCTGTATCTGGGCGCCACCAGCTGCAGCACCGACAACGAGGCGCCGTCGTACGTGGGCGGCGGCAACTCGCTGGTGGCGCTGCGCAACATCGTGCAGAACCCGAACCTCGCGCCCGGCATGACGGCCGATCCGCAACTGTTCGGCCTGGCCTACAACTTCCGCCTGCTTGACCTGAAGGCGCAGTGGGACACGGTGATCGCCAACCGCTACAAGCTGCGCCTCGACGGCGAGTTCGTGCGCAACCTGGCCTACAACTCGAACAAGGCGTTCGCGGCGGCCACCACGCCGGTCAACAACTACGAATCGACGTCGGTCAACGCCAGCCAGAGCGACTACCGCAGCGGCCCGAACGGCTTCCTCGCGAAGGCCACGTTCGGCGATCCGGAGCCGCACGACAAGGGCCAATGGAATTTCTCGATCGCCTACAAGTATCTGCAGCCCGACGCCACGCTCGATGCGTTCACCGATCCGGACTTCCATCTGGGCGGCACCAACGCGCGCGGTTATGTGCTCGGCGCGGCCTATGCCGTGGCGCGCGACACCTGGGTGTCGGCACGCTACCTGAGCGCGCGCGAGATCTACGGGCCGCCGGTGTCGATCGACGTGTTGCAGCTCGAGCTCAACGCACGCTTCTGACGGAGTGCCGCATGAAACCGAACCGATACGCGCGGCTCGCCGCCGGCCTGCTGGGCGCGATGCTCGGCGCGGCGGCGCTGCCGGCTCACGCGCAAAGCATGGAAGACAAGTTGCGCACGCAACTTCGCGCGACGACCCAGCAGTTGCATCAGTTGCAGGACGGTCAGGCCCAGCTCGAAGCCGACAAGGGCGCGGCCGAGCAGGCCCGCGACAAGGCGCTCGCCCAGCTCAAGGACGCGCAGGCGCAACTGGCCGCCGCCAAGGGCGAATCGAGCGGCGAGGCCGCGGCCAAGCGCTCGCTCGCGCAGGAGCGCGCGGCGCGCGAGCAGGACACGCAGGCGCTCGCGAAGCTGAAGGCCTCGTATGCGCAGTTGCAGGGCGCGTCGAACGAGCAAGGTACGCAACGCACGCGCCTGCAGGCCGATTTGCAGGCGCGTGACACGCAACTGCAAACCTGCCAGGCACACAATGCGGACCTGTACCGCGTGGGCCACGAGATTCTCGATGCCTACGAACATGTGGGTGTCGGCACCGTGCTGTCGACACGGCAGCCGTTCGCGGCCTCGGCGCGCGTGAAATACGACGAGATCGCGCAACGCTACGGTGATGACCTGTATGCCGGCAAGTACGACCCCGCCGCGCGGCCCGCACCGGCCGCGAAGGGCGAGCATTGACGAACCGGATCGACTGGATCGATTGGATTGATTGGCAATACCAACGGAAACGACATCATGGCTGACATCAAGCAAGGCAACGACGCAGCGCACGGCGTGCACGGCGCACACGATGCGGCGATCGAATCGATCGGCGTGGAGCAACTCGCCGAGGTGCTGCGGCGCGCCGGTTACCGCGTGACGCTGGCGGAACAGAACGGCGTGGCGCAACTGATGAGCGCGAGCCAGGGCGTGGGCTTCGCGGTGCGCTTCGGCAATTCGGCGGGCATTGCCGCCGCCACCCCGGCCGAAGCGCGCTTCTTCGACTACACGATGAGCTGCGTGCTGCAGGTACAGGGCGAGCTGCCGGGCGAACTGGTGGCGAACTGGAACCGCACCAAGCGTTTCGCGCGCCTGGCCAATCATGGCGCGTTCCTCGCGCTCGAAATGGACGTGATCGTGGCCGGCGGCGTGTCCGAACGGTATCTGCGTTCGACCATCGAGCTGTGGGATCGCCTCGTGCAGGAGTTCCTGCTGCATCTGCGCAATCGCCCGGCGATGGCCGAGCAGGAAGCGGCCACGCTGGCGCAGCAGAGCGAAGCGGTGGCAACGGTGGAGCCGGCATCCGACGCCGCGGCGCCGGCCAAGGCCGCGCGTGGCAAGGCCGAAACGGTATGAGCCTGTTCGCGCGGTGGGTCGGCGCGTTGCGCGCGACGCTGTCGGGCGCGCCCAGCGTTACCGCCGGGCGCTCGATCGATCACGACGACGCCCCGGAAGACTGGCGCGCCTATGCCGAGCACGTCTCGCGCTGCATGTGCGAGGCGCTCGACGCGCCCGGCGTCACGCCGGCCTCGCTTGCGGTGCTCGACGGCTATGCCAGCGCCTGCGTGGCGGCTGGCGAGCCGTCGCCGGCATTGCGGCTGCGCGCATGGCTCGACGTGCATGGCCGGATCGCGCGCGTCGAGGCGTCGCCCGGCGCCGTGCCGGCCGTCTCGCCCGACTCGCTCGGGGCGGCATTGACGGCCGTGCTGGTCGGCCGCCCGGTGGGCGAGACGCCGCCGCGCGGCATGCCGCAGCCGGTGCTGGTGCGGCTCGGCTTCGCGGGCACCGCGCAGTAAGGCAGGACACCGAAAAATCCATGACAGGTAATCGAATTCGTACGCAGGCAGGAGCAAGCATGAAGACCTTGGCAATCTGTTTGATCGCACTCGGCGCGGGCATCCCGCTGGCCGCCCACGCACAGGACGACGTGATCGCCCGCGCGGACAAGACCACCGTGACGCAGACCGACATCGCGTCGCTGCTGAAGGCCGTCGGCCCCGAAGGCCGCACGCGGCTGGCGGCCGATCCGGCCGCGATGGACCAACTGGTGCGCGCCACGCTGGCGCAGAAGGCGGTGCTGGCCGAGGCCAAGGCCAAGGGCTGGGACAAGCAGGCGCAGGTCGAGGCGGCCATCGAGCAGGCGCGTGTCGAAGTGATCGCGCGCAGCTATCTGTCGTCGATCAGCACGCCGCCCGCCGATTATCCGAGCGACGCCGATATCCAGGCTGTCTACGACAAGAACCACGCGTCGTTCCTCACGCCGCGCGCGCTGCACGTCGCGCAGATCTACCTCGCCGTCGCGCCGAACGCGGACGCCGCCACCGTCGACGCGGCCCGCAAGCAGGCCACGGATCTGGCCGGCCGCGCCCGCAGCGGCGATTTCGCGGCGATCGCCAAGGCCAGTTCGCAGGACAAGGCGAGTGCGGCCAACGGCGGCGACATGGGTTTCGTGCCGGAACCGATGATCCTGCCGGAGGTGCGCAAGGCCGCCGCCGCGTTGAAGCCGGGCCAGGTGTCCGCGCCGATCCAGACGTCCACCGGCTTTCATGTCGTCAAGCTGATCGAGGTGC
This sequence comes from Burkholderia sp. 3C, assembly GCF_054589155.1. NCBI lineage: Bacteria > Pseudomonadati > Pseudomonadota > Betaproteobacteria > Burkholderiales > Burkholderiaceae > Burkholderia > Burkholderia sp. 3C. The sequence continues at coordinate 188,468 of NZ_BAAILN010000107.1, read as the reverse complement.
GCCCGGAAGGCCAGCGCCCGCTCGCCGACGTCAGGGAGCAGATCCGCGCCGCGCTGCGCACGCAGAAGGCGCAGCAAAGCGCGCAGGCGTATCTGGCGAAGATCGCCGGCGGCGCGAATATCGACGAGGACGCGTTGCGCAAGGCGCTCGCGTCGGTGCAGTAACGGCCGCGCGGATCGTTATGACCCAGCCCCGTTCCGTGTCCCATGCCGATTTGCACACGGCGTCGCGGGCCGAGCCGTCACGCGAGCGTGCCAGCCGGATGAACCCGTGGCCGGGGCCGGCCGGCGCGTTTCCGCCGCGCTGCCCGTTATGCGCCGGTGCGCTCGAACCGGTGCCGGGCGAGCCGGGGCGCGTGCGGCACCGCAGCACGCGCAATTCCGCGCGCTGCGTGCTGACCACGCGCCGTTACCAGCCCGACGACGTGATCGTGCGCGGCAGCGGTGGTGCGGAGGTGGCCGCACGCCACCGCGCGCGCTTTGTCGAATGCTGGGAATGGCATTACACGCTCGCGCGGCGGGTCTGGCCGGGCCTGTCGTTCGCGCGCTTCGCCACGCTCGTGGCGCTGGCGGATGTGTTGGGGTTGTGGGCGTATCCGGCGCTGCGGGAAGAGGATCTCGCCGCCGTGCTGCTCGTGATGTCGGGCTTCATGCGCACCGCGCGCGGCGCGGTCAATGGCGCCGCCGCACCGCGCTCGGAGGGGGCCGACCCCGACCCGGTGCGTTGGGGGCGCTTCTGGTTCGACGCATCGGTGCGCGATGCCGCCGATCTGTGGCGCCTGCCGGATGCCGAGCCGCGGCTGTTCCTGGTGCAGTACCGCGAACCGATGCTGACGCCGTTGCCGACCGGCGCGCAGGTCGCCGGCTGGCACCGCATCGACGGCATGCGCGAGGCGTGGCGCGAGGCGCAGGCGGGGCGGCCGGGCGTGGCCGACCACGAACGCATGGCCTTCGCGCGCTTCATCGCGGCGCGCGACGCGGGCGGCTGAGATGCGTCGCGCGCGACAGGTCGAGATCCATGCGCTGGCGCTTCTCGTGGCGCTGGTGCTCGGCTCGGCCGCGAGCGCGCAGACGGCGCGGCCGGCATCGGACGCCGCAGCCGCGCGCAATGTCTGCGTCGATGTCGATGTGAACGGCGTGCGTACGCCGTCGTATGACTGCCTGAGCCGCAAGCTGCAGGCGGCGGACGTGCCCGAGGCGGGTGCGTCGTCGGTGGCCTCCGAGCGGCTGGCGACGCAACCGTCGAACCGGGTCGGCACGTTCAACCTGTCGGGCGAGCGCAACCGCTTCGGCAGCAACTGGGGAACATCGTCGACACCGCAGCGGCCGGCTGCGCCTGTCGTCGTGCCGCCGCGCTGACCGCGTGCGATCGGGCTGTTCGATAGGCATCAATGGCATCTTCTTGAGCGGGGAGCGGGAACATGGAACAGGAAATCAATGTATCGACCCGGCGCCGCCCGGAACGGGGCGATTCCGCGCACGGCGCCGCACGGCGCACGCTGCGCGCCGCGCGCGGCTGGATCGAGTGGGACGATTTGCGTGACCGCCCCGATTGGGGGCGCGGCACGGTCACCCTCGACGGGCGGTTTACGCTCGACGAGCTGCGCGCACTGATCCTGCTCGCCGGTCATGGGTGTTGAGCGCCGGGACGGGCCGCTTGCCGGGTGTCGTGTCGCGCTGATCCGCGTGCTTGCGCCTATCGCGCCTATCGTGCGTATTGCGCCCGGGTGGGCGCTGGCTGCGTCGATTGCGCTTGCGCTGGCGGGGGTGCCCGGTTCGCCGGTCGCTGCGGCCACGGCGTCGGGCGCGGCGGGTGCGGCGGCTCCGGTTGGGCTGCCCAATTTCGCGGCGCTGGTGCGTCGCAACGGGCCGGCCGTGGTCAACATCAGCGTGACGCGCGAGGTGGCGCAGGTCGGCATTCAGTTGCCGGCCGGCATCGCGCCCGACAGCCCGCTCGCGCCGTTCTTCGCGCGCCGCGTGATCGGCAACCGCGAGGAGGTCAGCCTGGGCTCGGGCTTCATCGTCGATCCGGACGGCATCATCCTGACCAACCGTCATGTGGTGGGCGATGCCGCGACGGTGGACGTCAAGCTGACCGACAAGCGCCAGTTCAAGGGCCGCGTGATGGGCAGCGACCCGCTGTCCGATGTGGCGGTGATCCGCATCGACGCGCACGGCCTGCCGAGCGTCGCGACCGGCGATCCGGCCCGTACCGAGGTGGGCGACTGGGTCATGGCGATCGGTGCGCCGTACGGATTTTCGAACACGGTCACGCAGGGCATCGTCAGCGCCAAGTCGCGCTCGCTGCCGGGCGAGCGCTACATCCCGTTCATCCAGACCGACGTGCCGATCAATCCCGGCAACTCGGGCGGCCCGCTGTTCGACCTCGACGGGCGCGTGATCGCGATCAATTCGATGATCTATTCGAAGACGGGCGGTTATCAGGGGCTGGCTTTTGCGATTCCGATCGACATCGCGCTTGACGTCAAGGATCAGTTGCTGCGCACCGGCAAGGTCACGCGCGGACGGCTGGGCGTGGCCTTGCAGGAACTCGACGCTACGCTTGCGCGGTCGTTCGGACTGCCGAGTGCCGATGGTGCGATCGTCACGATGGTCGCGCCGGACGGCCCCGGCGCGCGGGCAGGGTTGATGTCGGGTGACGTCGTGCTCGCCGTCGACGGTCGGCCCGTGGTCGATTCGGCGGACCTGTTGACGACCGTTGCGCGAGTGCGGCCGGGCCGCGCCGCCGAGCTGAAGATCTGGCGGGGCGGCGCGATGCGCCGCATCGATGTGGTGATCGGTGCGCTCGACAGCGGCAATGCGCCGGCTGCCGATTCGCCCACGCTGACGCGGCTCGGGCTCGCGCTGCGACCCGTCAACGACGTCGAGAAGGCTCGGCTCGGCGTGCCACAGGGGCTGGTGGTCGAGAGCGTCAATGGGGTGGCGGCGCAGGCCGGCCTGAAGGCCGGCGACGTGGTGTTGTCGATCAACGGTGCGCCGGTGGGCAGCCTCAACGCACTGGTGGCCGGCATCGGGGCGTCGCATGGCGCGGTGGCGCTGCTGGTCCAACGCGGCGCGGCGCGAATCTACGTGCCGCTCGATCTCGCCTGATGCTCGCCCGAACCGGGCCGGCGAAAAAAGGAAAGGAATGCAGACAATCGAGCAGGCCGTGCGGCGCGGCGCGGCGAGGCACCGGCTGGTGCGTCACGGGGTGATGGCGTGGTGTGCGCTGGTGCTGGCGTTGGTTGCGCCGGGGCGGGCCGACGCGCAAGCGCCATCGGCGCATGAAGCGGTGCCCGCATACTGGGTCAGCTATGCGCAAGACGTCGGGGCACGCTTCCAGGCGTCGCTGGCGGGCGGTGGCGATGAAGCGTTGCGCTTGCAGCAGGCACTGGCCCGCCGCGCCGGGCCGGCCGGCGGCGCTGCCGGCGAGCCGGTCGTGCCGCCGTCGGTAGTGGTGCGCACCTGGATCGGCCGTGACGGCGCGATCACGCACGTCGAATTCGATCCGCTCGACGACGTGCTGGCCGAAGCATCGCTCGAACACCTGTTGACGGCCGTGACACTGCCGCCGCCGCCGGCGAACATGTTGCAACCGCTACGCGTGCGCTTGCAACTCGTACCGAATCCCGAGGCGCCGGCAGCAGCGTCGGAAGCCCGCTGATCCATTCCCTCTCGGTTGGCCACCGCGCCAGGCCCTGGCGCTCACACTGCGAAACACGGCGGCCGCCTGGTGTACCATTTCTCGCCTGCCGCATGCAGGTGTGAATTTTGCTCGGAAATTCACGTCCCGATTTCCAGCAGGCCCTTCATGCCGAGACCGTCGTTCTCCACTCAGCTCTACGCGCTCTGGATTCTGGTCGCCGGCCTTTGCATTCTGCTCACGGCGGTCGTGTGGCTGATGCTCTCGTCGGCGCTGGGGGAGCGCGTCGCCCAAGCCCGGCAGCAGGCCGTGACGGCCTGCGCCGCGGTTGCGTCGCGCTACGACCTGTCGATGCAGCGGCCCGGCGAAACCGATGTCGATCTGATGCACGCCGTGCTCGACCTCGTCCTGATCCGCACGGAAGGCATCGAGGGCGGCTTCTGGTCCTCGGCGTCGGCCCCCGGCGCGCCGGCCGGCTTTCTCGCCTACGCGTTTCCGACCTACGAGGGCAGTGGCGTCAAACGCGACGTGCCCGAGGCCGAAACCCCATTGATTCTTCGCACGCTGTCGAACGTCGCGCGCCTCGGCCAGATGCGCGCCGACGTGGTGACCGGCGGCGGCGATGCGGTGGTCGCGGTCGCCTGCCCGGTGCCGCGTCATGCCGGGTTGCTCGCCTGGATGCTGACGCGGGCACGGCCGCCGCTCGGGCCATACGGGGAGCGCGCGGCGGCCATCCTGGCGACGATGCTGGCCGTCATCGTGGCGCTCGCGGTGTTGCTGGCGATGGCGCTCAGGCGCTGGAAGCGCAAGCTCACGCGGCTCGAACAGGCGTTGGCGCCGGATGGCGGCCTCGAGCGCGGCACGCGTATCGAGCGGCTTGGCGAACCGGATCTCGATCACATCGTCGATGCGCTCAACCGCTATGTCGAACGCGCGGATCGCCTGCAACGCGAGGCCAACGCGCTGAGTGCGAAGCTCGGGCAGGCCGAGCGTTTCGGCGCGCTGGGCAAGATGGCCGCGCAGATCGCGCATGAAATCCGCAACCCGGTCGGCGCGATGCGCCTGAAGGCGGAGAACGCGCTGGCGGGCGACGCTGCCCGGCGCGAAGCCGCGTTGAAGATCATCATCGAGCAAGTCGGGCGCGTCGAATCTCAACTCACGAGCCTGCTCGCGCTGACGCAACCGATCACCCTCCGCCCGCAGGCGGTCGACCTGCCCGCGTGGCTCGCCGGCTTGCTGCGTACGCACGAAGCGCGGGCGGAAAGCCGGCAGGTGACGTTGCAGATGGAAGTCGCCGCGGGCACCGGCGCCACGCATCCGGTCTTCGATGCCGCGCAACTGGCGCGCGCACTCGACAATCTGATCGTCAACGCGCTGCGGCACGCGCCGCCGGGCAGCCACGTCAAGGTCAATGCGTGCGCCGTCACGCGCGAGGGTGAAGCGCGCCTGCGGCTCGAAGTCGTGGATGAAGGCGCGGGCGTGAGCGACGGCGATCGCGAGCGGATCTTCGAGCCGTTCGTCACGGGGCGACCCGACGGATCGGGGCTGGGCCTGGCCGTCGTGCGCGAGATCGCATCGGCGCACGGCGGCGGCGCGTGGCTGGCGGCCCCGGCCGAATCGACCTGTTTTGTCATCGAGGTGCCATGGCGACCATCCTGATCATCGACGACGACGATGCGTTCCGCGACGGCCTGGCCGAGACCATCCAGGACCTCGGCTACCGTCCGATCGAGGCGCGCTCCGGGGAAGACGCGCTCGCGCGGCTGCGTGAGACAGCGACACCCGTGTGCATCTTCCTCGACTTCCGGCTGCCGGGCGCGGACGGTCTTGCCGTGCTCAAGACGCTGCGGGACATGCCCGAGCTGCAGCAGGTGCCGGTCGTGATGCTGACGGCGTACGCCACCAGCGACAACACCATCGGCGCGATGCGGCTGGGCGCGTTCGAGCATTTGACCAAGCCGGTCGGCCGCGACGAGATCGCCGCGCTGCTCGCGCGCATCGTCGCGACTCGTGTCGATACGTCCGCCTTGCAGGCAATCCCCCGCTTCGCCGACGACACGCCCGCTCGCGAGCCGCAATTGCTCGGCATCAGCGAGGCCATGCGCGACATCCAGAAACAGCTCGGCCGTGCGGCCGGCACGCAATCGACCGTTCTGATCACCGGCGAGACGGGCACCGGCAAGGAGGTCGCGGCGAGCGTGCTGCATCGCGCGTCGGCCCGTTCGGATGGCCCGTTCATCGCCGTGAATTGCGCCGCGATCCCGCCGGATCTGCTCGAGAGCGAGCTGTTCGGTCATGCCAAGGGCGCGTTTACCGGCGCCCATGCGGACCGGCGCGGCTGCTTCGAGGCGGCGCACGGCGGCACGCTCTTTCTCGACGAAATCGGCGACATGCCGCTCGCGATGCAGGCGAAGCTGCTGCGCGTGTTGCAGGAGCGGCAGATCGTGCCGTTGGGAAGCAACCGGCCGTTGACCGTCGATGTGCGCGTGGTGGCCGCCACGCATCGCGACTTGCCGGCGATGGTCGCGGCCGGCACGTTCCGGCAGGATCTGTCGTATCGGTTGAGCGTGATTCCGCTGCATATGCCGCCGTTGCGCGAACGCGTGGCCGACATCCTTCCCCTGGCGGAGCATTTCCTCACGGCTGTCGCCGGCGGCCCCGAAGCCGCGCGCAAGCATCTTTCCGCGGACGCCCAGCGCCTGCTCGTCGGCTTTGGCTGGCCCGGCAACGTGCGCGAGCTGGCCAACGCGATCGAGCGTGCCCACGCGCTGGCGCCGGCGAGCGTGCTGACCCGGGATGATTTCGCATTCCTGTTCGATTCGGCCGCGAGCGACGCCAATGCGATCCCCCCGGCCCTGATCGACCTGCCGCTGACCGATGCGCTCGCGACGCTCGAGCGTGCGCTGATCGTCCGCGCGCTCGCGCTGGCCGATGGCAATCGGGCCGAAGCCGCGCGCCGGCTCGGCATCAGTCGCCA
>NZ_BAAILN010000107.1:164492-181714 GCF_054589155.1 Burkholderia sp. 3C | reverse complement strand
GGGAAACCGGACAGCGGCTGTCCGGTTTCCCGACATCGCCATCCCGCATCGGCGCGTGGGCGCCTGTCCGTATGGGACTTCCCGGCATGGCATGGAGCTTGCAAAAGACGCTCCATGTCTTCAAGGAGTGGAACATGCCAGTGAATCCGAAGCCCTCATGCAGCCGCCTTGCCACCCGCATCCTGAGCGCCGCGAGCCTCGCCGCGCTCGTCGTGGCGAACCCCGCCTCGGCGGCCCAGGCCGACACCGGGCGGCCCATCGCGCCGCCGCCCCCGGCCGCGACCGGCGCGCCGCCGCCGGCCCCTGCGCTCGATGCCGCCACGGGGGCACCGCCTGCGCCTGTCCCCGCGCTCGGTGCCCCCACGGCAGCGGCGCCTGTGCCTGCGCCGCCGGTGCGCGGCCCCGGGCGGCCCGGCGCCAGCGATGCGCCCGCGACCGCGCAAGGCGTCGTGGCGCGCTTTCTGATCAACCCGGATGGCGAGGTCGACAGCCTGTTGACACGTGACGGCACGCTGGTCCGCTTCCCGCCGCACCTGGGTGAGCAGCTTGTCTCGATGGTGCGCCCGGGCGACAACGTGCGGATCGGCGGATCGCGCGATGCGGGCGGCGCGCTCACGGCGCAGCGCATCACCGACCTGCGCAGCGGTCGGCAACTGGTGGATCAGCCGCCGTTGCCGGGCAACCCGCCGCTGCCGCCCGATCTGCACGGCGCGGCGCTGTCGCGTCTCGATGCGCAAGGCCAGGTGGCGCACGTCACGACCACGCCGCGCGGCGAGCCGGACGGCGTGATCCTGGCCGACGGCACCGTGATCCGCATGACGCCGCCGATCGCCCAGCAATTTCCCGCGCTCGTGCAAACCGGCGCGACGGTATCGGCGCAAGGGTACGGCACGCGCACCCGATACGGCACGGCACTGCAGGCCACCGCATTCGGCGCGCCCGGCGAGCTGACGATGCTCTACGACCGCGCGCCGCCCGCGCCTTGAGCGAGGCGCGATACCCGCTCACGAACCGCATTCCGGTTTCCCTCACCGTCGAACAAGGAGTCACGACATGCATTGGATCGATCCCGAGAGCCTTCCCGAAGTTCGCGGCAAGGTCACGCGTTTTCTTCTGAACGCCCATGGCGAACTGGATGGCCTGGTGTTGGGCGCGCGTTCGCCGCAGCAGGTCCCGCCGCAGCAGGTCCATTTCCCGCCGCACTTGTCGCGGCAGGTTGCACGCTCGATTGCCGTGGGCGACGAGGTGCGCGTGCGTGGCGTGAAGGCACGCGGCGCCCCCTTGCTCGCCGCCGTTTCGATCACGACGACGGCCGGCAAGCTGATCCTGGACGAAGGCCCGCATCACGACGGCGAGAAGCCGCCGCGCCCGGAAGCCGGGCGCAGCCCGATGGAGGCGAGCGGCGAAGTGCTGTTGTCGCTCTACGGCCCGAAAGGCGAGTTGCGCGGTGCGCTGTTGAGCGACGGCACGTCGCTGCGCATGCCGCCGCACGCCGCTGCCGAACTGGCGTCGTACCTTGAGCCGGGCGCGCACGTCCAGGCGTGGGGGCAGGGCGTGACCAACCGGCACGGGCGAACCGTCGAGGTCGACGAAATCGCCGAACTGGTCGATGAGGACACCGTCGCGTCGGCGCTCGACGCATAGCGGGCACGTGCATGTCGAGCCGGGTTCGTTGCGGATCGGCATGCATCGTGCGCCGGCCTTGTGTGAGTCGATGCCGGTCACCCGCATGGGACCGACCATGAGAGGAGCGAGCGATGAATCCGCTTTACGCGCTGGAAGGGCTCAACTTCTTCATGGCCGATGTCCAGGCCGGCATCGGCCCGTTTCTCGGCGTCTTTCTGCAGGCGCGTGGCTGGCACGCCGACGCGATCGGCATGGTGATGACGCTCGGCGGCATCGCGGGCATGCTCGCCACCTCGCCGGCCGGTGCGCTGGTCGACGCCACCCGTCACAAGCGCGGCGTCATCGTGGCGGCGGCGGTGATGACGACCCTCGCCTCGCTGGTGCTGTGGGCGGCCCACGCGTACTGGATGGTCGCGGCATCGCAAATCCTCACGGCGGTGACGGGCGCCGTGCTCGGGCCTGCCGTGGCGGGCATGACGCTCGGTATCGTGCAGGCGCGCGGTTTCGATCGGCAGTTCGGGCGCAACCAGGTGGCCAATCACGCGGGTAACGTGGTCGGTGCGGCGCTGTCGGGGTGGCTGGGCTGGCGTTACGGCTTCGGCGCTGTGTTCGCGCTCACGGGCGTGTTCGGCGTGATGGCGATGATCGCCACCTTGCTGATCCGACGCGATTGCATCGATCACGACCGTGCCCGAGGCTTGAGCGCGGGTTCGACCACGCAGGCGCACGAGCCGGCGAGCGGCTTGCGGGTGCTCCTGACATGTCGCCCGCTGTTGCTGCTGTCCGCCGCGCTGGCGATGTTCCACCTCGGCAATGCCGCGATGCTGCCGCTCTATGGCCTGGCGGTGGTGGCCGCTCACCAGGGCGACCCGAGCGCGTTCACCGCGCAGACGATCGTGGTGGCGCAACTCGTGATGGTGTTGGCCGCCTGCGTGGCGAACCGGCTGATCCTGCGCATCGGATACTGGCGCGTGATTCTGATCACGTTGCTGGCGCTGCCGCTGCGCGGGCTGGCGGCGGCGCTGTTCATTTCCGCCTGGGGCGTGTGGCCCGTGCAGGTGCTTGATGGCATCGGCGCGGGGCTGCAAGGCGTCGCGGTGCCGGCGCTCATCGTGCGGCTGCTGCAGGGCACCGGGCGCGTCAACGTCGGGCAGGGCGTGGTGATGACCGTGCAGGGTGCCGGCGCGGCCCTGAGCCCCGCGCTCGGGGGCGTGCTCGCGCAGCACTTCGGCTACGCCACGGCATTCCTCGCGCTGGGCGCGGTGTCGATGGGCTCGCTCACGCTGTGGATGGTGTTCGGCACGTCCTTGAGGCAGGCATGCGGCGTTCATGACGATCCCGACCGCCCGAACTCGCTCGCGACATGATGCGGATTTCGTCGCGGGCGGTTGCCGAACCTCGGCGTTCCGACACGCGATAAGTCATACGAAACATATCCCTGCCGGCCTGACCGCAACCGTTTGCGCGCAGGCGCTGCCGATTCGCATCGTCCACCGACCTCGATTTCCCGGCCCGCTTGCCGTTAACAAGGATTTCCCGCCGCCTTGCGTAGTGCATTGCATCGGATAGTCCTTACGAGCGTGAGCATGCCAGCCTCCACACCCATCGAGAAAATTGCCGACTGGGCGGGACGAAACCATCTCGTCGTCGGTGCGCTGGGCACGCTGATGTCGCTCGCCGCGCTGAGCCTGAACGCCATGACGCTCTGGGCAATGAGAACCGGGGTCGTCGAGCATGCGCACGAAAGCTCGCTCAACGTCGCCGCCGTGCTGGCCAGCGAGATCGGCAGGACCGTCGAAACCTCCAACAACGCCTTGGTGGTGCTGGCATCCGATCTCGGCAGGCCCGAGATCCAGCGCATGGATGCCAGGCTGCGGCACGATCTGCTGTTTCAGCGCGGGCCCGCCCAATACGTGACCGGCATCGGCGTGACCGACCGGAACGGCCACGTGATCGACGGATGCTGCAGCTCGACGCACCAATGGGATTTCAGCGACCGGGACTATTTCACGGTGCATCGCGACGCCGCGAACGTCGGCCTTTATGTCTCCGAACCGTATCGTGCCCGCGTGCGCAACGGCATGGCGTCGATCGCGTTGTCGCGCCGCATCGAGCTGCCGGACCACACGTTCAACGGCATCGCGGTGGTGGCCATCGATATCACGTACTTCGATCAGTTGCTGGCCCGGCTGAACGTCGGGAAGAACGGCATCAGCGCGATCCTGCGCGCGGACGGCACCATCCTGGCCAGAAATCCGCCGCTGGGCGGCCACCAGATGGTCCGCCTGAGCGCATCGCAGCCCTTCGAACGCATGCTCAAGCAGGATTCGGGGTTCTATACGGACTACTCACGTATCGACGGCACCTTGCGGCTCTATACGTATCACCACGTGCCCGGTACGCCGCTGATTGCCGTCGTCGCCCCCGCCGAACGCAGCGTCCTCGCCGGCTTCATGCGCATGTCATGGTCGGTGGGCGTGTCGGCCTCGCTGATCTGCACGCTGTTCTGCGCCGTGGTGTGGCTGCTCGCGTTCGCGTTGAAAAACAACCTGCGCAAGCAGCGGCTGCTGACCGATCTGAGCCGCACCGATCCGCTCACGGGCCTGCAAAACCGCCGCGCGCTCGACATCGCGCTGGCCAACGAATGGGAGCGCTTGCAGCGCAACAACGGTGGCGACGGCGGCAGCCTGTCCGTGCTGTTCATCGACGTCGATCACTTCAAGCAGTACAACGACCGATTCGGGCATGCACAGGGCGATACGGCGCTGCGCTTCCTCGCCGAATGCATTCGGGCCCACACGCAGCGGCGTGCCGATATCGTCGCGCGTTACGGCGGCGAGGAATTCGTCGCGGTGTTGCCGAACACCGATGAAAGCGGCGCCGCAACCGTGGCCGAGGCGATCCGTGCGGAAGTGGAGCGCAACCGGCTTGCCGATTTCGTCGAGTCGACGCCGCCATTCACGGTCAGCATGGGTTACGCGACCGGGCATCGCGGCCGCCCGGCATCGATCGATGAACTGACGCAATCGGCGGACTCGGCGCTGTATCGCGCCAAGCGCGAAGGCCGAAACCGCGTGTGTTGCGCGCAGGAAGCGTAGCGTCCCCGGCCCGGGTGGGCCGGGGTTGCGGCGCAGCGCTTAACGTTCCAGGCGGAACAGGCTGACCGTCTCGTGAAGCTGCTGCCCCTGCGCGTTCAGGGATTCCGACGCCGCCGCGATTTCCTCGACGAGCGCCGCGTTCTGCTGCGTCGATTGATCCATGGTGGACACCGCGGTGTTGATTTCGTCGATCGCGCGGGTCTGCTCGTGCGCGGCCGCCGCGATATCGGTGGTGATGGCCGCCACGCTGCGCACCGCGCTGTTCAGCTCGGTGATCGTCTTGCCGGCCACGGCGATTTGCGAGGCGCCCGTGCGCACGTTGCCCACCGAGGCTTCCAGCAGGCCCTTGATCTCCTTGGCCGAGGCCGTCGAGCGCTGCGCGAGGTTGCGGACCTCGGTGGCCACCACGGCGAAGCCGCGGCCGCTTTCGCCCGCGCGCGCCGATTCCACGGCCGCGTTGAGCGCGAGGATATTGGTCTGGAAGGCGATCGATTCGATGATCCCGACGATGCCGATGATGCGCTCCGATTCGCTGACGGCCGCTTCCATGGTTTTCGCCGCGTCGGTCACGGCCTCGTCGCCGCGTCGCGCCACGCTCACCGCGTCGGTGGCGATGGTGTTCGCATGCTTGGCGCGATCGGCCGCCTCGCGCACGGTGCCGGCCAACTGTTCCATGCTGGCGGCCGTTTGCTGGATCGAGGCGGCCTGCTGCTCGGTGCGCGCCGACAAGTCGATATTGCCGGCCGACACTTCGCGCGCGGCGGTCTGGAACTGCGTGCTGCTCGACGCCACCTTGATCAGCACGCCGTGCAGCTTTTCGACAAACGCATTGAAGCGTTGGGCCAACTGTGCGACTTCGTCCTTGCCGGCCACCGGCAGGCGTGTGGTGAGATCGCCGTCGCCCTCGGCGATCTCGTGCATCGATCCGGCCAGCGCGCGCAGCGGCACCGTGATGCGGCGGCTCAGGATCACCGTGAACAGCAGGGCCGCGCCGAGCACCAGCAAGCCGGTCAGGAACAGGATCGCGGCCAGCCGGTTCGCGCCCGCCATCATTTCGCTGCGCGGTTCGAGGGCGTAGTAGCGCCAGCCGTTCTTCGGCGAGGTGTAGGCGTAGGCCTCGTAGACGGTGGAGCCGAACCGCACCGCGCTGCGTCCGTCGGTGGCCGAGGCGAGTTGCTGGTAGCCGTCGCCGAGGCTGGCGAGATCCTTGAATTCGTGCGTCTTGTCGCGCGGATCGATCAGCACCTTGCCGTTGTTGTCCGCCACCAGCAGGTAGCCGGTGTCGCCGAAACGGATGCCGCTGGTCAGGCTGGCGAAACCGGTCAGCGACAGGTCGCCTTCCAGCACGCCGATGATCGCGCCGTTCGCGGCCTTGACCACCTTGGCGAACGGAATGATCGCGCCGCCGGAGCCGGCCGCGCTGAGGTACGGGGCGGGGCGCACGACGCGATCGGGGTCCGTCATCGCCAGCTTGTACCAGGGCCGCTCGCGCGGGTCGTAGTGGTTGCCGTTCATGCTCTCGATCGGCCACTGGACGTAGCCGCCCGTTTGCGTGCCGATGTCGAGGTAGCGCAGGTCCGGATGCGCGTCGCCGAACTGCTTGAGCAACGCAAAGATGGTCTGCTCGACCCCGCCGTTCTTGTCGGGCGTCATCATCCCGCCACCGGCCAGGTAGTTGGTGATCGAAGCGTCGGCGGCAAGCAATTGCGCCGTGCCGACCAGATAGCCGAGGTTCTGCTCGACGCCCTTGAAGGTGCCGTCGAGCGATTCGTCGGCCTGGGCGATGCGCGACTGGCTCGACTGCTCGAAATTGCGGGCCGCTTCGGTCCGGACGTTGATCACGCTGACGGCCGTCAGGGCGGCGATACTGAGCGCGAGCGCCGCGCCGAACGAAAGGCCGATCTTGAGGCCCACGGAGTTGGAAAGAGTCATCGGCATCGGGGCTGGACAGAGAGCAGGGCGGGATTTGACCTACTTGTCGGCAGCCTGGGCCGGTTCTTTAATCGCGCAGGCGGAAACCGTCCGGATGCGACGAAATCTGTCGGATTTTGGCGGTATTCATGACTCGTGGGTGGTTGAATCGGGCGCTGCTCGCACGCGATTCGTCAGATCATTTCCGCGCTGCGCTGCCATGCGTCGAGGAGAACGTCATGGCAACCCTGCTCGGCCCGCGCCGGGGCCGAACGGCTTAGACCGTCACCACGATCTTCCCGACCTGCTCGCTGCGTTCCATGTAGCGATGCGCCTCGACGATATCGGCGAGCGCAAACGTCCTGGCGATCCGGGGCTTCAACTGGCCGCCCTTGATCTTGTCGTAGACGTATCGCACGGCCTGTTCACGCAACTGCGGAACCAGCGTCACGCCGAACACCGAGTAGCCCATCATCTTGAAGCTCCGGCGCTGCGCGCCGAGCCGCCAGGCTTCGTAGATCGGAAACGCGGGCACCTGGTTCGAGAGCAGGCCGTAGACGATGATCAGCGCGTCGTCGGCCGTCGCCATGGCGAGATCGGCGATGGCGGGGCCGCCCACGCTGTCGAAGATCACCTTGGCGCCCACGCCGCCCGTGATCTCCAGGATGCGGGCCGTCAGGTCCGGCTCTTCCTCGCTGACGATCACGTGCGCCGCGCCCAGTTCGAGCAAGCGATCGCGCTTGGCGGCCGAGCGCGTGATGGCGATCGGGATGCCGCCTTCGGCCTTGACGATCTGGATCGCGCCGGGGCCGACCGAGCCGGCGGCGGCCGTCATGACCACGAAATCGCCCGGCGCGATGGCGGCGTGATGCACCAGCGCGCCCCAGGCCGTGATGTATTGCATCCAGATGCTGGCGCCTTCCTCGAACGACAGGTGCTCGGGGTAGGGGGCCAGCAGCTCCGCCGGAACGATCGCGACCTCGCCGTACACGCCGTAATCGGTCAGCGAGAATGCCGGCACGGTGGAGCGGATCTGGCCGACCAGGGCCGGATCGACGCCCGGGCCGACGGCCTCGACGACGCCCGAGGCCTCGTAGCCGTTGCGGGCCGGGAAGCTCGGCGAGACGTAGTACTCGTCCTTGCGGAACATGATCTCGCCATAGCTCAGGCCGATCGCCTTGACGCGCAGGCGCGCCTCGCCGGGGCCGGGTTCCGGCAACGGCAGGGTATCCACGCTCAAGACTTCCGGGCCGCCGGCCTCATGGAATTGAACGATTTTCACCAGTTCCGACATCGTGATTCTCCATACGTTTGAGCGAGCGCCGGCGGGATCGCCGGGCGAACGAGGCAGTCGGGGAACGCGCCCGCGATGTGCGTGCGGCGGGCGGCACCCCTTGCGCCGAATCCCGACAGCGTAGAGGCGCCCGATCGAGCCGTCTTGCCTGCGCCGGCCCGGATTCGTGTCCGTGGCGGCCGATCGCGAGCCAAGCGCTACGGCATCGACACCGGCACTCGATCCCGCCCTCAACGAGCGAACCGGAAATGTCGGAAAATGCTCGGCTCACCGTATCAAGGAGCCCGCCATGAACCGGCTGTCTTTCTCCACCTCGAGCCTGGCCGGAACGGCGCGTGCGAACTACTGGGCCTCGCTGGTCTGCGATACCTTCGTCGAGCTGGATTGCGACGTGCCGACGCCCGACCGCTTCGACGGCCGGCTGGAGTGCCTGGAGGCGGGTGAACTGCAGATGTTTCAGATCGCGTCGTCGGCGCATGGGGTCGCGCGCACGCGCTCGCGCATTGCGCGCTCGGCGCGCGACGATTTCCTGCTGACCCTGCAGACGGCGGGCCGTGGCCAGGCCCGGCAGGGCGGGCGGCAGGCGGTGATGGAGCCGGGCGATTTCACGCTGGTGGACACCACGCGCCCCTACGATTTGCGCTTCGACCGCGATTTCGGCCAGATCGTGATGCGCCTGCCGCGCAAGCTGCTCCTCGGCAGGCTCGCCACGGCCGAAGATCTCACCGCGCAGCGCGTGGCGGGCGATCGCGGCGTGGGCCGGCTGGCGTCGAGCTACCTTCGGCAGATCCCGGCCGAACTCGACGCCATCGATCCGGCCTACCTGGGCCGGGTGCACGATGCCGCGCTCGATCTGATCGCCACGGCGCTGGGCGCGGGCCTGGACGCCCCGCTGCACGCCGGCGAGCGTCATGTCGCGCTGCGGCGCCGGATCCTGGCGTATCTCGAACAGCATCTTTCGGATCCCGAACTGAACAGCGAATCGATCGCGGCGGCGCACGGCATCTCGGCCCGGCAACTGAGCCGGCTGTTCGAGGGAACCGGCGTGCGCGTGTCGCAACGGCTCTGGTCCGGCCGAATCGAGCAGGCGCGCCGCGATCTCGCCGATCCGTTGCGCACGCATCTATCCATCACGCGCATCGGCCATGACGCGGGGTTCAAGGACGCCGCGCATTTCAGCCGTCAGTTCAAGTCGGCGCTCGGCGAAACGCCACGCGATTTCCGCGCCCGGGTTCACGCTGGCGCATAGCGCGGGGCGGGCGATCCGGCTGCGCGGCGCGATCAGTGGCCGGCATCCGGCTCGGTGGCGCCATGGGTGGCGTGCCGAATCACCTGCGGCGACTGTCCGAACGCGCGGATGAAGGCGCGGCGCATGCGCCCGGAATCGCCGAAGCCCGTCTGCTGTGCCACCGCCTCGATTGGATGATCGCTGTCTTCCATCAGGATGCGCGCCGCCTCGACGCGCAGGTTCTCGACGGCCCTGGCCGGCGATTGCCCGGTCTCTTCCTGGAAGATGCGGCTGAATTGCCGTGGGCTCAGATTCGCGACCTCGGCCAGCTCGTCGATGCTCAGACGATGGGTTAGATGACGGCGCGCATAGGTGACGACCTTCTGGATCCGATCCGACTTCGGTTCCAGTTCGAGCAGCGTCGAATACTGCGTCTGCCCGCCGCTGCGGCGGTGGTACATGACAAAAAAGCGCGCGATGGTGCGCGCGAGATCGATGCCGAAATCGTCCTCGATGAACGCCAGCGCCAGATCGAGCCCGGCGGTGCTGCCCGCGCAGGTCCAGATCGGGCCGTCCGACATGAAGATCCGGTTTTCCTCCACCTTGATGGCCGGATAGCGCTCCTGCAACAGCCGGGCGCTGCCCCAATGGGTCGTGGCGCTGCGGCCTTCCAGCAGCCCGGCCGCCGCCAGCGCGAACGCGCCGGTGCAGACGCTGGCGATCCGGCGGCTGCGCTGCGGCGCGCCGCGAAGGAACGCGACGATGTCCGGCTCCGGCTCCACCGGGCCGCCGCACACGATGAGCAGATCGAACAACGCGTCGGAGAACGGTTCCGAGTCGATCGACACGCCGATCGGCCCGCGTAACGGGCCGCCCGACTTCGACAGCACCCGCACCTCGTAGATCGTCCGGCCGGCGTGACGGTTGGCGACATCGAACGCGCCCGCGACGGCGATCTGCAGCGGCGTGAACCCCTGGTAAAACACGAACCCCACTTTTTGTGTCTTCATCGCAGCAATCGGAATGTCCTGAATTGCACGCAGTATGACATTTGTGACATCGCGTCTCAACGGGATACTGGGCACGACCGGAACCGGACTTTTCCGGACGGCCTGCACTGAATTCCCTGTGGAAAAGCGATGAGCATTCAACCTGGCAAACACACTGTTTCGACCCGAGGCGGCGCGGCGGAGGCTGCGGACCACGCCTCGCTGGTGCCGATCTACTGCATGGCACTGGGTACCTTCGCGATCGGCACCGAGGTGTACATGATCGCGCCGCTGCTGCCGCGCATGGCGGTGGATTTCGGGCGATCGCTGTCGGCGGTCGCGCTGCTGATCACGGTGTTCACCCTCACGCTGGCGCTGAGTTCGCCGATCCTGACGGTGCTCGGCGCGCGCCTGAACCGGCGCAAGCTGCTGCTCGCGGCGATCGGCGTATTCGCGGCGGGCAACTTCGTCGCGTGGGCCTCGACCGATTTCTTCGGCATCCTGATGGCCCGGATCATTCTCGCCATCTCGGCGGGGCTGTACGTGCCCAACGCCAGCGCGCTGGCCGGCGTGACGGTCGGGCCGAATCGCCGCGCCACGGCGCTGGCCATCGTCAACAGCGGCACGACCATCGCGGTGGCGCTGGGCTTGCCGCTGGGTTCGCTGATCGGCAACGCGTTCGGCTGGCGCATGACGTTCCTGGCGGTGGGCGTGATGGCGATCATCGCGGCCGTCGGCATCGCCATGGGCGTGCCCGCCACGGTGGGCGACGGCCTGCGCGTGCCCGGCTTCCGCGAGCGCGTGACGACCGCGACCCGCCCCCGGGTCTGGATGACCTTGCTGGTGACGCTTCTGTGGGCCGCCGCGGTCTACACCGCCTATCCGATGATTGCGCCGTTCCTGGTGGAGGTCGCCAAGGTCAGCGGCTGGGGGATCACGGCGATGCTGTCGTTGTGGGGCGTGTCGGCCGCCGCGGGCGTGCTGGCCAGCGGCAAGCTCACCGATCGTTTCGGTTCGACGGCGATCATCATCGCCGCGCTCGCGTTCGGCATCCTCGCGTTCCTGTTTCTGGCGGCCATCGCGTTCTCAGCGCCCGCCCACCCTGTGCTGCCGGTTGCGATCGGGCTGGTGTGCTGGGGCTTTTCCGCGTGGGGCGTGGTGCCGGCCCTGATGGCGCGGCTGGTCAAGGCCGGCGGCGTGTCCGAAGCGCCGATCTCGCTGTCGCTGAATTATTCGGTGATGTACGCCGGCTTCTCGCTGGGGAGCTGGATCGGCGCGCGCATCGTGGCCCAGGGCGGGATTCATGGCATCGACCTGATCGCGGCGTGTCTCGAAGCCGCCGCGCTGATCTTCTTCCTGCTCACCAGGCACATCATCGACAGGAGCCGGACATGAACGATCATTCAACCCGCAAGCGCGAAGTCAAAGGCTGGATCCTCTCCGGCGCGGCGCTGGCCGTGATCGCGGCCGCCGTGCTGGGCGGGCCGCGCGTGCTGGGCGGCAACGCCGGGGCGGCCGGGTCGGCCCAGCACGCGCCGGTGCCGAGCGTGGTGGTGGCCCGTCCGCTGCAGCGCGAGATCGACAGCCGGGTCGAATTCCAGGGCCGGCTTTCCGCGATCGAGCAGGTCGAGCTGCGCGCGCAGGTCGGCGGCACGCTGACGCGGATCGGCTTCAAGGACGGCAGCCTGGTGCGCAAGGGCGACGTGCTGTTCGAGATCGATCGCACGCCGTATGAAATCAAGCTGAACGAGGCGATCGCCCGGCTCGACGCCGCGCGGGCCAGGCTGACGCTCGCCAACCGGCAGTTCGGCCGCGCGCAGACCTTGCAGCAGAGCGGCGCGGGCACCACCGAGAACGCCGAGCAGCGCGATGCCGACCAGCGGGCGGCGAAAGCCGCGGTCGACGACGCCCAGGCCGAGTTGAACGATGCGCGCTTCGATCTCGATCATTGCCGTATCGTCGCGCCGTTCACCGGTCGGATCGGCACGCATCTGGTTTCCGTCGGCAATCTCATTTCGGGGAGCCGGGCCGGATCGAACCCGACCACGCTGCTGGCGACGCTCGTTTCGGTGAATCCCGTGCATCTGGACTTCGACATGAGCGAAGCCGACTACATGGCGTTTTCGCGGCGGCGCTTGACGCAGCCGGGGCCGCTGGCCAATGCCGTGCGGATCTCGCTCAGCGATGAACAGGGGTTCGGGCGGCAGGGCGCGCTCGACTTCCTGGACAACGCCATCGACCGGTCGAGCGGCACCATTCACGCCCGCGCAACCCTCGCCAACGACGACCTCCTGCTGACGCCGGGCGGCTTCGCGCGGGTGCGGGTGCAGCTCGCTCCGCCGAGCCCCGCGTTGCTCGTGCCCGACGCGTCGGTGCTGCCCGATCAGTCGGAGCACATCGTGCTGGTGGTGGGCGGCGACGACATCGTGAAGCCCAGGCGCGTGCGCATCGGCGATCTTCGCGGCGGGCTGAGGGTGATCCTCGGCGGCCTGCAGCCGACCGACCGGGTGATCGTGGCCGGCATGCCGGCGGCGAGCCCGGGGGCGAAGGTGTCGCCCCATGCCGGCGCGATCGACGACACCACCGAGCAGGGCGGAAGCTGAGCCAAGACATGAAACTCGCACACTTCTTCATCGACCGGCCGCGTTTCGCGGCCGTGATCAACGTCTTCATCACGGTGTTCGGGCTGGCGACGATGGCCTTCCTGCCGGTGGCCCAGTACCCGGATATCGTGCCGCCGACCGTGCAGGTCACCACCACCTACCCGGGGGCCTCCGCCGAAACGATTGCCCGAACCGTCGCGACGCCGCTCGAGCAATCGATCAACGGCGTCGAGAACATGGAGTACATCAGCAGCCAGTCCACCGGCAACGGCGCGCTGACGATCACCGTGACCTTCAAGGTGGGCACGGAAATGAACGCCGCGCTGATGCTCACGCAAAATCGCGTGGAGGATACCTTGTCGCGCCTGCCCGACGAGGTGCAGCGCCAGGGCGTGCAGGTCAAGAAGACCATCCCGGCGTTCCTGCTCGGCATCCATCCGTATTCGCCGGATGGCTCGCGCGATACGCAATACATCTCGAACTACATGATCCTGAACGTCAAGGACGAGATCGCGCGTCTGCCCGGCGTGTCGGATCTGCTCTCGCGCGGCGATCGGCAGTATGCGATGCGAATCTGGATCGACCCGGACAAGGCCGCGGCCAGCAACCTGAGCGCGAACGAGATCCTCGCCGCGCTGCGGGCGCAGAACGCCCAGGTTTCGGCAGGGGTCCTGAACGAACCGCCGGTGGCCTCGCGAGCCGCGTATCAGATCAACGTGGAAGCCCTGGGCCGGCTCGTCACGCCGGAGCAGTTCGCCAACGTCATCTTGAAGACGGACGCGCAGGGCAGGGTGACGCGCGTGCGCGATATCGGGCGGGTCGAACTCGGCGCGGTGGATTACCTGTCGACCGCCTATGCCGACCGCAGCCCGTCGGCGCCGCTGTTCGCGTTCGCGGTGCCGGGCTCGAACGTGGTGACGGTGGAGCACGCGATCATCGACAAGATGAAGCAGCTCTCGAAGCGCTTTCCTTCCGGGCTCGCCTACAAGATCTTCTACGACCCGACCACCTTCGTCAGCCAGTCGATTCACGAAGTCATCCTGACCATCGGCATTGCGATCCTGCTGGTGGTGGGGGTGGTCTACGTGTTCCTGCAAAGCTGGCGGGCGACCCTGATCCCGGTGGTGGCGATTCCCGTGTCGCTGGTGGGCGCGTTCACGATTCTTGCCGCGTTCGGCACGACCATCAACAACCTGTCGCTGTTCGGGCTGGTGCTGGCGGTGGGGATCGTGGTGGACGATGCGATCGTGGTGGTCGAGAACGTCGAGCGCAACATCGCGCTCGGCATGTCGCCGCGAGACGCGGCGCATCGCACCATGGACGAGGTGTCGGGGGCGCTGGTGGCGATCGCGCTGACGCTGTGCGCGGTGTTCGTGCCGTCGGCGTTCATCTCGGGCATCCCGGGGCTGTTCTTCAAGCAGTTCGCGATCACCATCTCGGCCTCGACGGTGATCTCCTGCTTCGTCTCGCTCACATTGAGCCCGGCGTTGTGCGCCGCCTTGCTGAAGGCGCATCCCGAGGGCGGGCGCCACGTCGCGCCGCGCGGGGTGGCGAAAATGGTTCAGGCGGGGTTCGGGCGCTTCAATGCGGCGTTCGATTGGCTGTCGCATCACTACGGCAGGATCACCGGCCGACTGGTGCGGGCCACGGCGATCGTCGCGGTGGTGTACCTCGGCCTGATTTCGCTGACGGGCGTGCAGTTCTCGCTGATGAGCACCGGCTTCATTCCCGAGCAGGACCAGGGCTACCTGATCGCGATTCTGAGCCTGCCGCCCGGCTCCAGCCTCGACCGCACCGATGCGGTGGTGCGTCAGGCCACCGACATCATCATGAGCACGCCGGGCATCGAGCACACCTCGCCGATGGCCGGCTACGACGCGACCACCTCGACGGTGTCGCCGAGCGCCGGGACCATCTTCATCGTGCTGCCGTCGATGGGCGGCCACGAGATTCGCGGCGTCAACGCGGAGAAGATGCTGGGGATCGTCAAGCAGCGCCTGGCCGTCATCAAGGACGCGCGCATCCTGGTGATCTCGCCGCCGCCGATCCAGGGCCTGGGCAGCGCCGGCGGTTTCAAGCTGATGCTGGAGGACCACGCCAACCTCGGCGCCGAAGCGTTGTCGCAGGCCGCCAACAAGCTCGTCGCGACGGCCAACAAGGACCCGGCGTTTCGCGGTGTGTTCACGCTCTACAACACGCGCGCGCCGTCGATCTTCACCGATATCGATCGCGTGAAGGCGGAGAAGGTGGGCCTGACCACCACCGACGTGTTCTCCACCTTGCAGCTTTATCTGGGCTCTCAATACGTGAACGATTTCAACTATCTGGGCCGGACCTTCCAGGTCTATGCCCAGGGCGATGACGCGTTCCGCGAGAACAGCGAGGAAATCGCGCGCCTGAAGGCGCGCAACGCCAGCGGAGACATGGTGCCGATCGGCTCGGTGGCCACCTTCAGGACGATGACCGCGCCGTATCGCGTGCCGCGCTACAACCTCTATCCGGCGGCCGAGGTACAGGGGGCGGCGGCGCCCGGCGTGTCGTCCGGCGACGCCATCGAGCGGATGTCCGAGCTTGCCGCCCAGGTATTGCCGCCCGGCATCGAATTCGAATGGACCGACCTGGCCTATCAGCAACAGAAACCGGGCGTGCCGACTCTGGCGATCTTCGCCGCCGCCGCGATCTTCGTGTTCCTGGTGCTCGCCGCGCAGTACGAAAGCTGGAAGACGCCGTTGTCAGTCGTGCTGATCGTTCCGATGTGCCTGCTGGCCTCCGCCACGGGGCTGCGTTTCAGGGGCTTGCCGATCGACATCCTGGCGCAGATCGGTTTCGTGGTGCTGGTCGGCCTGGCCGCGAAGAACGCCATCCTGATCGTCGAATTCGCCCGGCAGCGGCAGGACCACGACGGCGACACCGCCGAGGAGGCGGCGACGCAGGCGGCGCGCACCCGCTTGCGGCCGATCCTGATGACCTCGTTCGCCTTCATTCTCGGGGTCGCGCCGCTGGCGGTGGCCACGGGGGCCGGCGCCGAAATGCGTCAGTCGCTGGGCACGGCGGTGTTGTTCGGCATGTTGGGGGTGACGGCTTTCGGGCTGGTCTTCACCCCGGCGTTCTACGCCGCGATACGCAAACTGGGTGGGAGGAGCAACGCATGAGCCGAAACCGAGGATGGGTCGCGGTGCTCGCATTGAGCGTGAGCGGTTGCGCGGTGGGGCCGGACTATACGCCGCCGAAAACGGACCTGAAGCCGTTTCACAACGCCGTGGCGGGCACGCCGCAAAAAGCGGGGCAAGCCGAACCGTCGATGGATCGCTGGTGGACCGGTTTCGACGATCCGGTGCTGACGGCGCTGGAGGCGCGCTCGCTCGAACAGAACCTCGACCTCGCGGCGGTGCTCGCGCGTGTGCGTCAGGCGCGGGCCGCGGCATCGGGCGCCGGCGCGGCGCTGCTGCCGAGCATCGATCTCGATGGGTCGAGCCACTACGAACATCAGAGCCTGCGCAGCCCCTTCGGGGCGGTCGCGTCCACCGTGCCCGGCTTTACACGCGATGGGCACGAGGATGCGATCGGGCCGTCGGCGAGCTGGGAGATCGATCTGTTCGGCGGCCTGCGGCGGGGCGCGGCCGCCGCGCGCGACGCAGCGCAGGCGGCCGAGGCCGATCGGGCCGGCATCCGCGTGATGGTGGTGGCGGACACGGCCGATACGTACTTGCAGATACGCGGCTATCAGGCACGCGTGGCTGTCGCGCAGGCGCAGATCGTGGCGGACGAACAGTTGCTCGAACTCGTCAGGCATCGATTGGCTGCGGGCGCCGCCACGCAACGGGAGATCGCGCAGACCGAAGCCTTGCTCGGACAGGCTCGCGCGAGCGTGCCCGTCTTGCGTCAAGGCCTGGAGGAGCAACTGAATCGCCTCGACGTGTTGACGGGTTCGCAGCCGGGCACCCAGGCCCAGGCGCTCGCCGTACCGGGCGAGATCCCGGAGATTCCGCCGATTCCCGCCAACCCGCAGCCGGTCGACATGTTGCGCCGTCGTCCGGACATCATCGCGGCGGAGCGGCGGCTTGCTGCGACCAACGAACAGATCGGCGCGGCCATCGGCGAGTACTACCCGAAGCTCTCGCTGTCGGGCGCGTTGGGGTTCGACAGCACGAGTGCGAGCCATCTGTTCGGTGCGTCGGCGTTTCAGGCGCTGGGCGGCGGGGCATTGCGCTGGCGGCTGTTCGATTTCGGGAAGGTCGATGCGGAAGTGGCCGAGGCGCGCGGGGCGAATGCCGAAGCGCTCGCGGTCTATCGAAAGGCGGTGCTGCATGCCGCCGAGGACGTGGAGAACGCCTTGTCCGGCCTGACGCAGAACCATGCGCGCCTGATCGAATTGCGCACCGAGGTGCGCTCGCTGATCGAGGCGCGCGATCTCGCGCGGCAGGCGTATCGGGCGGGGGCGATCACGCTGACCGATGTGCTGGATGCGGATCG
>NZ_BAAILN010000107.1:137713-164386 GCF_054589155.1 Burkholderia sp. 3C | reverse complement strand
GGGCGTCGCGCGCGCCGCGGTGGGCGTGTATCGGGCGTTGGGCGGGGGGTGGGCTACGTCGGAGGTGGTCGCCAGCGGCGGGTGATCGCTCTCGCTTGGCCGAGCACGTCGGGCTGGCGCGTTCGGGCTAGCTCGATCCCCCTCACGCCCCGCGCCGAAACGGCATCGCGGCGGCCGGCTGCCCGAGCAATTTGGCCGAGCACGTCGGGCCGGCACGTTCCGGCTCGCTTCATCCGTCTCACGCCCCGCGCCGAAACCCCATCGCGACGGCCGGCTGTCCGAGCAATTTGGCCGAGCATCTCGGGCCGGCACGTTCCGGCTCGCTGCATCCGTCTCACGCCCCGCGCCGAAACCCCATCGCGGCTACCGGCTGCCCGAGCAATTGCGCCAGCCCGGCCAGCGCCCGGCGCAGGCTGTCGCGATCGGGGGCCGCGTTGTGGCATACGCGCACCAGCGTGCTGCCCGTGAGCGGCGTGGCCTCGAACAGATCGTAGGGCGTCACGCCGATCCCGGCCGCCTCGGCGGCGCGGGCGAAATCCTGCCCGGTGCGATGGCTGCCGGTACGCAATCCGAAATAGAACGCGCCGGGGCGCGTCACGATCGCCGCCGCGGGCAGCGCCGCCGCGACCAGCGCCTGCCGCGCGCGCGTTTCCTCGCGGATCGTCTCGACGATCTGCGCCATCTCGCCCGATTCCAGCACGTCGCGAGCCATCGCCGCATTCAGCGGCGAGGCCATCAAGGTGGTCGCGCGCAAGGCCACGCCGAGCGCATGCACATAGGGCGGCGGCGCGGCCACGAAGCCGATCCGCAAGCCCGGCCCGATCAGCTTCGACAGCCCCGTCACGTAGATCGTGCGTTCCGGCGCGAGCAGCGCCAGCGAGGGCAGCGCCTCGTCGGGCATCCAGCCGTAGACATCGTCCTCGACGATCAGCAGGTCGCGACGCCGGCACACCTCGACGATCTCGCGCCGCCTCGCGACGCTCATGGTGGCGGTGGTGGGGTTGTGCAGGGTGGGGCAGCAGAACAGCACCTTCGCGCCCGAGCGCTGGCAGGCGGTATCGAGCGCGTCCGGCAGCAGGCCCTCGGCATCCATGCGCACGCCCACCAGCGAGCGCCCCGTCAGCGCGGCGGCCGATTTCAGGCCGTAGTAGGTCAGCTCCTCGGTCAGCACGATGTCGCCGGGCCGCGTCAGCGCGCCGAGCGCGAGCAGCAGGCCATGCTGCGCGCCGCAGGTCACGACCAGATGCTCCGCCGTGGCCGGCACGCCGCGGCTGTCGAGCCAGCGGGCCGCGGCGGTGCGGTGCGTGAGGTGGCCCGCATCCACCTGGGTGGCGAGCAGCCGCGCGGCGTCGTCCACGCGCAGTTGCGCGCGCAGCAGCGGATGCGCGCCGGCCATGCCCGGCGCGTGCTCGGGAAAGTTGTGCGAGAGATCGATGAAACCCTGAGGCTGCGAGTGATCCCACAGCGAGGCGGGGCTGTCCATCGAGGCCGGCAGCGTCAGATAAGTACCGCGCCCGACCGTGCCCTTGATCAAGCCCATGCCGCGCAATTCGTCGAACGCGCGCGTGATCGTGCCGAGGTTCAGTTGCAGCAGTTGCGCCAGCTCGCGCTGCGGCGGCAGGCGATCGCCGGCCTTCAGCGTGCCGTTGATCAGCGCCGCCTTCACGCCGTTCGCGATCGCCAGATAGCGCGGGCCGCGCGCGATGTCGATCGCCACCAGCCAGGGCGGCTTGACGCCACCGGCAGGGCGATTTGGATTGTATGGATCATTGTCATGGTTGCTCATGGAAATCCCCGATTCGATGCGTGAATTGCACCAGTTTGTGGCGGCACCAAGGTTGTGATTGGGACAATTTGCGCGAGTATACCGGAGAAAAATAGGACAATTTGTTCTGTTAATCAAACTGGCACAGGGCTTGCAAAAGGAAGCGCATCACCACCCTGGAGCCTGTCCATGTCGCAGTCCCCCATCGCCTTTCACATGATCGCCGGCGGCCCCACGCCGGTGGCCCCGTTCAGTCACGCCACGGAAGCCGACGGCTTCGTGTTCGTGACGGGGCAGATGCCCGACAGCCCCGGCGCGCCCGGCGTGCTGCCCGAGGGCATCGAAGCCCAGACGGCCAACGTCATGGCGAACCTGCGCACCGTGCTCGCCGGGCTCGGCCTCGACTTCACGGACGTGGTGGTCGCACGCGCCTTCCTGACGCGTTTCAGCGAGGACTACGCCGCGTTCAACACCACCTACCAAAGCTATTTCGAGCCCGGCCGCCTGCCCGCGCGCACCTGCGTCGGCGTGACCGGCCTGGCCTACGACGCACTCGTCGAAATCGACTTCATCGCCCGCCGCCGCGCTGGCGCCACCCGCTGATTCAAGGAGATTCCCATGTTGCTGAAGAACTGGTTTGCCACTGCCGTTGCCGCCTGCGCGGTGTTCGCCGCCGGCACGCACGCGGCCGCTGCACTGACGCTGGAACAGATCCAGGCCAAGGGCGTGATGACGGTCGCGACCGAGGACGATTTCCGTCCGTTCGAATTCATCCAGGACGGCAAGCCCGTCGGGCTCGACAACGCGCTGCTCGACCAGTTGCGCAAGACGGCGGGCTTCAAGATCGAGCAGAACATCATCCCGTGGTCGGGGCTGCTGCCGGGCGTGACGACCGGCAAGTACGACGTGGCGCTGACCTCGGTGGTGGTCACGCCGGAGCGGGCCAAGACGCTCGATTTCACGATGCCGGTGGCCGATGCGACGCAGTACTACGTGGTGCGCAACGGCGAGACGCGCATCAAGTCGGTGGCCGATCTGGCCGGCAAGGTGGTCGGGGTGCAGGCCGGCGGCGGCTCGTACGCGGCGCTCGCCGACCTGAGCAAGACGCTGGCCGCGCACGGCGGGCAACTGGGCAAGGTGGTGCAGTACGCGTCGTTTCCGGAGGCGTACCAGGATCTGTCGAACGGCCGTCTCGACTACGTGATCAACGGCGTGGTCAATCTGACGAGCCTGATCCACGAGCACCCGGACCGGTTCCGCATGGGCACCGCCGTCGGCGCGCCGACCTACGCGGCCTGGGCCGTGGCCAAGGGCAACACCACGCTGCTGCGCTACCTGAACGGCTTCCTCGCCAAGACGCGCGCGGACGGCTCGCTGTACGCGCTGCAGCGCAAGTGGCTGGGCACCACCTTCGAATCGATGCCGCTGTCGGCAACCGGCGGCAACTGACGCGACCCTCACCGGACACGCCGTGCGGCCGTCACCGGCTGCGCGGCCGACTTCACCATGACGACAAGCTCCTATCTGGCCTTGCTGCAGGGCGCGGGCGTTTCGCTGCTGCTGGCGCTGTGCGCCGTGGCGGTGGGCATCCCGCTCGGCCTGCTGCTGGCGCTGGCCCGCTGGCGGCGCGTGCCGGTGCTCGGCCGCGCGATCGCCGCCTATGTCAGCGTGATGCGACCCACGCCGGTGGTCACGCTGTGCCTGCTGGTGTTCTTCGTGATGCCGGCGGCCGGCCTCGACCTGCCGCCGATGGCCGCCGCGGCGCTGGCGTTGAGCCTGAACACCACGGCGTTCAACTGCGAGATCTGGCGCGCGGCGCTGATCGCGTTGCCGGCCGACCAGCTCGAAGCCGGCGCGGCGTTCGGCTTCTCGGGGTGGCAGACCCTGATGCGCATCGTGCTGCCGCAACTCTGGCGCGCGAGCCTAGGGCCGCTCGTCAGCGAGATCACGCTGCTGCTGAAGATCACGCCGGCGGCCTCGGTGATCGGCATCGTCGACATCACGCGCGCGGCAGGCCGCATCGGCGCCGATACCTACGACCCGCTGCCGCCGTTCCTGGCCGCCACCGTGCTCTACACGCTGATCATCGCGCTGGTGGTGCAGGGCCAGCGCATGCTGGAACGGCGCGCGGCCCAACGTTACGGATATCACGCGTCATGAACAGCCTGACTTCGCTGTGGGCCTCGCGCGCCATCCTAGCGTCGGGCGCGGCCACTTCGCTGGCGCTGGTGGCCCTGTGCCTGGCCATCAGCCTGCCGCTCGCGCTGCTCGGCTACGTGCTGCTGCGCGAGGGGCCGCAGCCCGTCGCGCGCCTGGTGCGGCTGCTGGCCGACCTGATGCGCTGCGTGCCGTTCCTGCTGTTCGCCTACGTGGTGTATTACGGCCTGCCGGCCATCGGGCTGCGCTTCGACGCGCTCGGCGCCGGGCTGGCGTCGCTGGTGATCTACCACGGCGCCTATTTCGTCGAGATCCTGCGCGCGGCGGGGCTCGCGCTGCCGCAGGACACGCTGACGGCGGCCGACGCGTTCGGCTTCACGCGCCGCGCGCTGTACCGGCGCATCGTGTTTCCGCAATTGCTGGCGGCGGCCGCGCCCGTGCTCGTCAACCAGGCGGTGATGGTGATCAAGGACAGCGCGCTGCTGATGATCATCACCGTCGAGGAACTGACGTTCGCGGCGAACTTCGTCAGCAGCAATTATTTCTCGCCATTCGCCCCGTTTCTGCTGGCGATGCTGGTGTACTGGCTGATGTCGCTGCTGACCGATTGGACGGTCGGCCGGCTCGGCCGCTCTCCTTCGAGGTGACCATGAAAGCAACGGCTTCCGCGGCGATCCGCGTGCGCGGGCTGTGCAAGGACTACGACGGCGTCGAGATCCTGCGCGACATCAGCTTCGACGTGCCGCAGGGCACCACCACCTGCCTGCTCGGCCCGAGCGGTTCGGGCAAATCCACGCTGCTGCGCTGTATCAACTGGCTGGAAGTGCCGGGCCGGGGCACCGTCGAGGTCGGCGGCCAGCCGATGGGCCGCACCGGCGAGGGCGCCGCCGCGCGCCCGATGTCGCGCGGGCAACTGGCCGCCGCGCGCGGCCGGATCGGCACGGTGTTCCAGAACTTCGCGCTGTGGCCGCACATGACGGTGTTGCAGAACGTGATGGCCGCGCCGCTCCATGTGCACGGGCGCGCGGCCGACGAGGCGCGCGGCGAGGCGCTGGCGCTGCTGGCGCAGGTCGGGCTGGCCGACAAGGCCGACGTCTATCCGCATCGGCTGTCCGGCGGCCAGAAGCAGCGCGTGGCGATCACGCGCGCGCTGGCGATCCGCCCCGACGTGCTGCTGTTCGACGAGCCGACCAGCGCGCTCGACCCCGAGATGGTGGGCGAGGTGCTCGGCGTGATGCGGGCGCTGGCCGGGCAGGGCATGACCATGCTGATCGTCACGCACGAGATGGGCTTTGCGCGCGACGTGTCCGATCAGGTGGTGTTTCTCGATGGCGGCAAGCTGGTCGAGACCGCCGCGCCCGACGCGTTCTTCAGCCAACCTAAAACCGAGCGCGCGAAGAAATTCCTGGCCCGCTACACGGCCTGAATCGCTGGTGCATGCTGTGGTTTTTCTTGTTCCGATCCTTCGTTCCTGACCATGACCTTCGACCGCCCCGATCCTTCTCCCATGACGCACGGCATGGCCGTTGCGCCCCATCCGCTGGCGGCCGAGAGCGCGCGCTCGGTGCTGCGCGAGGGCGGCAATGCCGTCGAGGCGATGATTGCGGCCGCATCGACCATCGCCGTGGTGTATCCGCACATGAACGGCATCGGCGGCGACGGCTTCTGGCTGATCGCGCGCCCCGGCGAAGCGCCCGTGGCGATCGATGCGTGCGGGGCCGCCGCGCAGGCGGTCGCGCCGCAGGTGTATGCCGAGGCGGGGCTGTCGAACATTCCCCATCGCGGCCCGCTGGCGGCGATCACCGTCGCGGGCACGGTGTCGGGCTGGCAGGCGGCGCATGCGTGGTCGATGCAGCACCTCGGCGGCCGGCTGCCGCTGCGGCGCCTGCTCGGTGAGGCGATCGGCCATGCCGCCGACGGCTTCGCGGCCAGCGAATCGCAGGTGCGCTGCACCGAACGCAAACAGGCCGAGCTGCGCGACGTGCCGGGCTTCGCGGCGACGTTCCTGCCGCCCGGTTTGGGCGCGGGCGCTCGGTTCCGCCAGCCCCGCCTGGCCGACACGTTGACGCAACTCGCGCGCGCCGGCTTCGACGATTTCTATCGCGGCGATCTTGCGCGCAGCCTCGCCGCGGACCTGCAGGCGGCCGGCGCGCCGGTGACGCTCGACGACCTGACGCGCCACACCGCGCGCATGGTGCGGCCGCTGGCGCTCGCGCACAGCGCGGGCACCGTGTACAACCTGCCGCCGCCGACGCAGGGCGTGGTGTCGCTGCTGATCGTCGGCCTGCTCGACCGGTTGCTGCATGCCGGCATGGACCCGCTCGGCCCCGAGTATGTGCATGCCTGCGTGGAAGCCACCAAGCTCGCGTTCGCGATTCGCGATGCGCACGTGACCGACCCGCGCTTCATGACGGTCGATCCGCAAGCGCTGCTCGATTCCGCGCATCTCGACCGGCTCGCGGCGCGTGTGCGGCCCGGGCAGGCCGCGCCGTGGGGGCAGGGCATGGGACCGGCGGATACCGTCTGGCTCGGTGCGATCGATCGCGATGGCGTGGCCGTCAGCTTTATCCAGAGCATCTATCACGAGTTCGGCAGCGGCGTGGTGCTGCCCGGCTCGGGCGTGCTGTGGCAGAACCGGGGTTGCAGCTTTTCGCTCGATCCGGCCTCGCGCAACCCGCTGATGCCGGGCCGGCTGCCGTTCCATACGCTGAATCCGGCGCTGGCGCGGTTCGACGACGGTCGAACCCTGGTGTACGGCACGATGGGCGGCGACGGCCAGCCCCAAACCCAGAGTGCGATCTTTTCGCGCGTCGCGCAGTTGGGGCTGTCGCCGCTCGACGCGCTCGATGCGCCGCGCTGGCTGCTCGGGCGCACCTGGGGCGAATCGAGCGATTCGCTGAAGCTGGAAGCGCGCTTTCCGGCCGCCACCGTCGAGGCGCTCAGGGCGTACGGCCACCCCGTCGAACTGCTGCAGGACTACGACGAGACGATGGGGCATGCCGGCGCGATCCTGCGCGACGCCTCGGGCGCGTGCACGGGTGGGCACGATCCGCGCAGCAGCGCGGGGCGGTGAGCGGTGATCCATGGTGTGCGGTTGGCATGCTTCAGCCAATCAAATTGATCGGATCGGCGTGATTTTTGATTCGATGTGCGCTCATGGGGGCGGACGGTCGTTTCTATAATGGCGGCGTGCCGGCACACGCTCGACCTCCCTTCCACCCACCCCGCATGAGACGAATTTCATATGCAATTGATCAGCCAGAGTTTCCAGGACGGCCAGGCCATTCCGGGCGAATTCGCGTTCGCCGTTCCCGATGCCGCATCCCACGTCGCGCTGTCGGCGAATCGCAACCCGCATCTCGCCTGGCGCGATGCGCCGGCCGGCACGCAGTCGTTCGTGGTGGTCTGCCACGATCCCGACGTGCCGAGCCGGGGCGACGACGTCAACCAGGCCGGCCGCACCGTGCCGGCTTCGCTGCCGCGCGTCGATTTCTTCCACTGGCTGCTGCTCGACATTCCGGCCGGCACCACGGAGATCGCGGCGGGTTCGCAGTCGGACGGCGTGACGCCGCGCGGCAAGCCGGGGCCGACGAGCCCGGCCGGCTTGCGGCACGGCATCAACGATTACACGGGC
The DNA here is from genome assembly GCF_054589155.1 of Burkholderia sp. 3C. Lineage (NCBI taxonomy): Bacteria > Pseudomonadati > Pseudomonadota > Betaproteobacteria > Burkholderiales > Burkholderiaceae > Burkholderia > Burkholderia sp. 3C. The sequence goes on along the minus strand of NZ_BAAILN010000107.1, from coordinate 156,830 downwards.
TGGTTTGCCGGCGACGCACAGATGAGCGGCGACTACTACGGCTACGACGGCCCGTGCCCGCCGTGGAACGACGCGATCGTTCACCACTACATCTTCACGGTGTATGCGCTCGGCGTGCCGGCACTGGAGATCGACGGCGCGCTCACCGGCGCGAACGTGCGTGCGGCGCTCGACCGGGCGCCCGTGCTCGGCAGCGCACGGATCACGGGCCTCTACAGCCTGAATCCGGCCGTGCCCGCGCGGTAACGGCATCGGGACGCATCGCGCCATGGCTTGCATATCGCTCGATGACGGCAGCGTCGCCAACGACGCCAACGACGCCAACGACGCCAACGCCGCCAACGGTGCCAACGGTGCCAACGCCGCCAACGCCGCGTTCGCCGACTGGCCCGCGCCGTCGGGCGCGCCGATCGCCCGGCGTGGCTTGGGCGCGCTCGCGCAGCCCTGCCTGACCACGGCGCAGCACACGCCGCGCTTTGTGTTTCAGGAGGCCACGGCGGTGTTGATCGTGTCGGGCCGGCTCGATCTCGACGACGGCCTCACGCGGATGACGATCGACGCGCCGGCCTCGCTGTTGCTGGTCGAGGCGGGCATCGGCGTGGACCTGGAGAAGACGCCCGGCGGCGCGGCGCGCTGCTTTCGTTCGGTATTCCTGACGTTTTCCGCCGCGCTGCTCGACGCGTTCGAGCGCGGCCGCCCGGGCGCATCCGCGGACGCCGCGCACGACGCCGCCTTTCGATCGATTCGTCTGGACGACGATCTGGCGGCGTCGCTGCGTCAGGTCGCCGGCAGCATGACGAACGCCGCCCTCAGCGACGAGCGCCTGCGCTACCGTCTGCTGGATCTGCTTGCCGCGCTGGACGAACGCGGCTTCCGTTTTCGCCGGATCGACCGGCACAGCACGGCCGCCCAGGTGCGCACGCTGATCGGCGACGCGCCGGCACGGCACTGGACGGCGCACGAGGCCGGCAAGGCGCTGGCCATGAGCCCCGCCACGCTGCGGCGGCGTCTTGCCGCCGAGAACGCGCGCTTCGAGGATCTGCTGATCGAAGTGCGCATGCACCACGCGATGCTGCTGGTGCAGACCACCACCTGGGGCGTCGCGCGCATCGCGGAAGCCTGCGGCTATCAATCCCGCGCGCGGTTTTCGCAGCGGTTCCACGCGCGCTTCGGCTGCCTGCCGTCGGTCGTTCGATAGGGCCGGGCCGCTTACGTACGGGGGGCCGCTTACGCACGAGGGGGCGCCAGCCGCGCGTGCAAGGCGCCGATCTGCTGCGCGACGTGATCCATGAACGCCCGGATCCGGCCGGCGCCGCGCAGATGCGGATGCGTCAGCAGCCACAGCTCCGAGGACAGCGCCAGCGGCGGCTGTTCGAGCAACGTCAGGTTCGTGCCGTGCGCCATGAAGCAGGGCAGCGCGGCCACGCCGGCGCCGCTCTCGGCGAGCCGGCGCAAGGCCACGAACGAATCGGCCGTGGCGACGATGCGCTCGCCGCCGATCCGCTCGCGCAGCCACGCGTCGAGCGGCGCCTGCGCGAGATGGCCGTCGGGCAGCAGCCACGCCGGCGTGGCGGTGTCGCGCCGGCTGGCCTTGATCCGGTGACGCGGCCGCGCGGCATACAAGCCCCAATCCATGCGCGCGACGGCCCTGCCGACCCAGGCGGGCGGCGGCTCGCGCGTCGGGCGCAAGGCCACGTCGGCCTCGCGGCGGTCGAGATCGAGCCGCGCGTTGGTGATGCGCATTTCCACCGTGATGGCCGGATAGCGTTCGTGGAACGCCTGCAGGATGTCGGGCAGCAGGCCGTCGGCCAGCGAATCGGTGGTGGTGAAGCGGATCGGGCCGGCCAGGCCCGTGACTTGCCCTTCCACTTCGCGCCGGGTGCCGGTCAGCGCGCGTTCGAACGCCTCGCCGATATCGATGAAGCGCAGGCCCGCCTCGGTCGCCACGTAGCCGGTCTGCAGCCGGTCGAACAGCGCCGTGCCCACCTCCTGTTCGAGCACCTGCAAGCGCCGCAGCACGGTGGCGTGCGACACCCCCAGCGTGCGCGCCGCGCCCGCCGCCGAGCCGCCGCGCGCCATCGCCAGCAGATAGCGCAAATCGTTCCAGTCGAGGTCGTTCATGGGGGGCTGTTCGTTTTTGGCGATGCAATGTCCAAATATAGCTATTTTCGAACAGGGCGGTGCGTTTCACACTGAGGCCTCTTTCTTCTCGAGGCGATGCCCATCATGTTGGAAACCAGAACGGCTCCGTATGGAGCGTTGTTGCTGCGCGTGCTGCTCGGTGTGCCGTTTCTCGCGCATGTCGGCGTGAAGCTGTTCGTGTTCACGGTGCCGGGGTTCGTCGGCTATTTCGGCTCGCTGGGCTTGCCGCCCGTGCTGGCCTATCTGACGATCGCGCTGGAATTGTTCGGCGGGCTGGCGCTGATCTTCGGCGTGTATGCGCGCTGGGTGGCCGTGCCGCTCTTTTTCGAGTTGCTGGGCACGATTGCGATGGTGCACAGCAAGGTGGGTTGGGAATTCAACGACAAGGGCGGCGGCTGGGAATATCCGGCGTTCTGGGCCACGGCGCTGCTCGTGCTGATGTTGCTGGGCGACGGGGCGCATGCGCTGCGGCCGTCGCGTCCGATTCGATGAGGCGATGCGAGGCGGCGGCCGACACCTGCGCTTGCGACGCGTCGCGCGCCGGCCGAGCGATCGGCTTGAGCGCGGCGTGAAACCGATCGCGACCCGTTCGCGCCGCGCATCGGCGGCATGTCGCGCGCGCCGCGCCATCCGCACGCGTCAGAATTTATGACGAATGCCGATCGCCGCCAGTGCCTGCGAGTCGGCACCCGAACTGATCCCGTACGAACCGATCGAGGCATCGGCCGCGATCGTTCTGCCGGCGGCGTTCAACGTGCTGCCGCCGGCCTTTTGATAGGCCGCGAGCGCGTAGAGGTCGGTCTGCTTCGACAGCGCGTAGTCGTAGCCGAGGTTGACCTGGTGATAGTGCGCCGAGGCGGCCCCGCTCGATTTCGTGTAGTTGTAGCCGAAGCCCGCGCGGGAGGTGGGCGTGAACGTATAGGCGGCCAGCAGCGCGCCCGAGTTGAAGGTTTCGTCCTTGCCGAACGTGGAGAGGGTGTCGCGGCCGTACCGGATGTTGCTGTACGACACGCCGAGCGTCAGCGCGCCGAGCTTGTAGCGCGCGCCGGCCCGTGCGATCTGCATCGATTTGGCCGAGGCATAACCCGTATTGATGACGGTGTTGAACAGCGTGTCGGCCGAGCCGCTCCAGGCGCGCACGCCGTTGGCGGCCGTGCGCCCGCCGTTTGCGTAGAAATACCCGGCTGCCAGCGCGAACGGCCCGCTCGCGTAGCTCGCCCCCACGCTGTAGGTCTGCCCGTCCGATACGCTGCCGGCCGTGCCGCCGAACGCGTACATCGCCTCGATGTTGAAGCCGTGCAGATCGGGGCTCGCATACTTGACCGAGTTGTTGATGCGGCTGCTGTTGTCGTAGTTGTCGATGTCGCCCGGGGTGGCGAACGTGCCGCTGAAATACGCATCGCCGGTCAGCGGCTGCACCAGGTCGACCACCGGGTCGTACTGGCGGCCGAGCGTCAAGGTCCCCCAGTTCGGGCTGCTCAGGCCGACGATCGCCTTGCGCCCGAATTCGCGGCCGCCCTGGTTCAACGTGCCGGTGCCGGCATTGAAGCCGTTCTCGAGCTGGAAGATGGCCTGCAAACCGTTGCCGAGCGCTTCCGAGCCGCGCAGGCCCCAGCGGCTGCCCGACATGGTGCCGCTCGAAAAGCGCACGAGCGAACTCTGGTTGATGCCGCCCGTGCCGGCGCTGTTGTGAACGTAGGCGATGCCGGCGTCGACGATGCCGTACAGCGTGACCGTGCTCTGGGCGTGGGCGGCGGTGCCGGCGGACATCAGGCCGAGCGCGGCCAGCGAGGTGACGGTGCGTTTCATGGTGGTGGCTCCTGGGTCGTGTGGTGTGTGGGCAAGCAGGCGGATCGATCCGTGCGGCGCGGGCGCCGGACGTGACGATCCCCGCGAACGGGCGCGTGGGTTTTCAGGGGTTCGGAACAGGCGGCGGCCGTCGTCCCGAGGGAGGGCGGCCTGTCGCGTGGTGTCGATCAGGTTTCGATGAGATGCAGGAACTGGCGCACGCGCGGGTTGCCCGCGCCGTCGAAAAACGCGGCGGGATCGGTGTCCTCGACCACCACGCCGCCGTCCATGAACACGACGCGGTCGGCCACGTCCCGGGCGAAGCGCACTTCGTGCGTCACGACCAGCATCGTCATGCCGTCGTTGGCCAGCTCGCGCATCACGGCGAGCACGTCTTCGCGCAGGGCCGGGTCCAGCGCCGAGGTTGGTTCGTCGAACAGGATGACCTCGGGTTCCATCGCCAGCCCGCGCGCGATCGCGACGCGCTGTTTCTGGCCGCCCGACAGACGGCCCGGATAGGCGTCGGCCTTGGCGGAGAGGCCGACCCGTTCGAGCAGCCGCATGCCGCGCTCCACCGCCTCGGGCTTCTTCATCTTCTTGACGCTGACGAGGCCTTCGATCACGTTGTCGAGCGCGCTCCGGTGCGGGAACAGGTTGAACGATTGAAACACCATTGCGCTGCGCTGGCGGATCGACCTGATCCGTTTCTGGTCGTCGCGCGTCAGCCCGGCCTCGCCCGAACACGCCACGTCGATGCCGCACACCGACACCGAGCCGGCATCCGGCACTTCGAGAAAATTCAACGAACGCAGCAGCGTGGTCTTGCCGGAGCCGGACGGCCCCATGATCACGACCACCTCGCCGCGCGCGACGCTGAAATCGACGCCGCGCAGCACCGCGTTGTTGCCGAACGATTTGACGAGGCCGCGCACGGCGACGGTCTGGATATCTCGGTTCACTGGAAGCGCCTCGACAAACGATTCTCGAGGATCGTCTGCACGATCGTCAGGATCTGGTTGATAAGCCAATAAATGAGGCCGACCATCAGGAACATCTCCATGTAGCGGAACGTCGAGGCGCCGACCTGATCGGCCACGCGCGTCAGTTCGACGACCGTGATGGTCGAGGCCAGCGAGGTGTCCTTGATCAGCGCGATCATCCGGCTGCCGACCGGCGGGATCGCGATGCGCAGCCCTTGCGGGAGGATCACCCGCGTCATCGCCTTCCAGTAGCCCATGCCGAGCGACATCGCCGCTTCCCACTGGCCCCGGTCCACCGCGTTGATGCCGGAGCGGAAGTTCTCGCTGAGGTAGGCGGCGGAAAACAGCGTCAGCGCGAGCAGGGCGGCCGGCACCGGGTCGAGCACGATGCCGTAGCGCGGCAGCCCGAAGTAGAGCAGCAGGATCTGCACGAGCAGCGGCGTGCCGCGAAAGATCGAGACATAGGCGAACGCCACGGCGCGCAACGCCCGGTAGCGCGACAGCCGCGCCAGCGCCACCAGCAGGCCCAGCGTGGAGCCCAGCACGAACGACGACAGCCCGAGGAAGATCGTCATCAGGACCGCGCTCTTGAGCAGCGGCAGCGACCGCATGAACAACTCCAGCATCGCTTACTCCTTCTGGGCTTTGGCCTTGGCGATCGTGCCGACCATGTCGTAATCGGCGCCGACCCATTTCTTCGCGAGCCGTTCGATCGTGCCGTCGGCCAGCATCTCGGCGATGGCCTTGTCTACCGCGTCGCGCAGCGCGGGCTGGTTCTTCTGCAGCGCCGGCGCGGACAACTGGTAGATCAGCGGTTCGCCGACTTCCTTGACCGGAAGGTGGTTGACGTTCGCATACTTGAGGCCGCCGAAGTGCGAGATGATCACCGCGTCGATGCGCCCGCTGCCGAGGTCGTTGAACACCAGGCCGCCGTTGTCGTAGGTGCGGATGTCGGAATCCGCGAGGTGCGAGCGCGACCACGATTCGTTGGTCGAGCCGGTCGTGACGCCGACGCGCTTGCCTTTCAGGTCGGCGCGCCCCTTGATCGTGGCGTTGTCGGCGCGCACGAAGATCCGGAAATCCTCGACGCCGTAGGGTGCGCCGAAATCCACCTGCTTGCCGCGTTCCGGCGTGGGCGTCAGGTCGTTCATCACGAGATCGTACTTGCCGGATTTCAATCCCTCGACGAAGTTCTTGAACGAATCGGCGACGAACGTCACCTTCGGCACGCCGATCCGGCGAGCGACTTCCCTGGCGACTTCCACGTCGTAGCCGGCGGCCTGATTGCGATCGTCGAGCAGGCTCCACGGCGGGCTGCTTTGCGTGTTGGCGACGCGCAGCGTGCCTGCGGCTCGGGCCGCCGCCAACTGATCGGCCGCCTGTGCGGGCATCGCGGCAATCGACGCCGCGCCGAACATGACGCACACGGCGAGCCGCGCCGCACGGAACCGAATGGCTGTTTTCATCGGGGCACCCCTGTTATCGGTGGTCGGATGGGCCGTGCACATCACGCCGCCGTGGCGTTTTTCGCGCCGGCGAACGCATCGAGGCCGGCGCGCAGGTCGTCGATCAAGGTGTCGACGCTTTCGAGGCCGATCGACAGACGAATGATCGGCTGGTCGGTCAGCGGGAACGGGCGGTCGGCCTGCAACGGTGCCGGGTAGTACGCCGCCAGGCTGTGCACGCCGCCCCAGCTCGCACCGATCGCGAAGTGCCGGAGCGCATCGAAGAACGCGGTGAACGCGGCTTCGGGCGCCGGCTCGAGAATCAGCGAGAACAGGCAGCCGTTGCCCGAGAAGTCGCGCTTCCAGATCGCGTGTCCCGGATCGGATTCCAGCGCGGGGAAAAGCACGGAACGCACCAGCGGATGTGCATCGAGCGCGCTCGCCACCTGCAGGGCGGCCGCGCTTTGCGCCGCGAAGCGAACCTGCAGCGTTTCCATGCCGCGCAGCACCAGGAAGCAGTCGTCCGGGCTGGTTTGCTGCCCGAGGATGCTCTGCGTTTCGCGCAGCGTCGCGTAGTGGCCGGCATCGTTCATGCTGATCGAGCCGGCCAGCAGGTCGGAGTGCCCGCCGAACAGCTTGGTGGCGGCCTCGATGCTGAAATCCACGCCGTGTTCGAGCGGGCGGAATGCCAGCGGGCTGGCCCAGGTGTTGTCCATCATCGTCATCACGCCGTGGCGCTTCGCTACCGCGACGATGGCGGGGATATCGGGCATTTCCATCGTGACCGTGCCCGGCGATTCCATGCAGATCATCTTCGTGTTCGGCTTCAGGTATCGCTCGATGTCGGCGCCGATCGCGGGCGGATACAGCTCGACGTCCACGTTGAAGTGGGCCAGCCATTTCTGCGCGAAGGTCTTCAGGGCTCCGTAACATGCGGCGGACACGAGAAGATGATCGCCGCCGCGCACGAACCCCATCACGGTCGTCATCAGCGCGGATTGTCCGGACGGGGTGACCACGCAGTGCCGGCCGCCTTCGAGGGCGGCGATCCGGTGCTCGAGTTCGCGGGCGGTAGGGGTGCCGGTGATGCCGTAACTGAAGCCGTCGGGCTGGCGCTCCTTGCGGCGCGCGAAATCGGCGAGCGAGTCGAACACGACCGTGGAGGCGCGCATGACCGCGGGCGACAGGCTGCGGAACGGTTCGGAGCGGCGGGTAGCTTGGGTGTTTTTCGTCATGAGGTTCGGGTTACGTTGGGCTGCGAATGCGATGAACGAAGTTTACTTACGCCCCGGTTTCGGTCAGCATCGGAAATAATTAGGTCTATAAGCGGTGGTTATATGGGTGTGCGTGACATCGAAGTGTTCCGGGCCGTGATGAATGCCGGCAGCACGAGCAAGGCGGCCGGTTTGCTGGAGATTTCGCAACCGGCGGTGAGCCAGGCGATTCGGCGGCTGGAGGCGATGGCCGACTTCAAGCTGTTCGAGCGCGTGCGCAGCCGGCTCGTGCCGACGCAGGAGGCGATTGCGTTGATGCGCGACGTCGATCGTTATTTCGTTGGCTACGAGGTGATCGAGCACCGCATCCGCAGCCTGCGTTCATACGGGCTCGGCCGCCTGGCGATCGCTTCGCTGCCGGCGCTCGGCACGGGGTTTCTGCCGCGCGTGATTGCGGGCTTCGATGCGGCCGGGCGTGACGTGCAGATTTCCCTGCAGGTGATGAGTTCGCGCGAAGTGCACGAGAAGGTGTCGGCGGGGGAGGTGGACTTCGGGTTGATGTCCGACGAGATGTCGATGGCGGGCCTGGAGCATTCGGCTTTCGTGCGGATGCCGGGCGTGGCCGTGATGAACCGCGAACACCCGTTTGCGGGGCGCGCGGCGGTCAAGGTGAAGGACCTGGCGACCACGCGGTTCGTGGCCCTGAACCCCGAGGACAGCACGCGGCGCAGGCTCGATACGCAGTTGCGGGCGCTCGACGTGACGCTCAGGCCGCTTGTCGAGACGCCTTATTCGCACACGATCTGCGAACTCGCGCTGGCCGGCGTGGGGTTGGGGATCGCCCATCCGATCGTCGCGCTCGATTTTGTCGAGCGTGGCCTGGTCGTCAAGCCGATCGATGCGGACGTGGTGTTTACCGGCGTTCTCGTGTTCCGGCCCGGCACGCCCCTGGCCGAGAACGCGCGGCAGTTTCTGAGCCACATGCGCGTGCAGTTGAGCCGTGACCAGAAGGCGATCGAATCGGCGATGGCGTCGTCAGCGCAGGCATCCGGCGGCACGCGGCGCAAGTAGCCTGCATGCCGCCTCGTCAGTCACGCATCGAGCCCGCGCGCAAATTCGATGATCGCCGCCGACAGTGCCTCGGGACGCTCCTGCGAGACCCAGTGCCCGCACCCGGGAATGATCCGGCTCGCTTGCAGCCGGGGCACGAGCGACGGCATGCCGGCGATGATGTCGCGCATGCCGGGGATGCTCAGGCCGGGGTCGCGTTCGCCGGCGAGGAACAGCGCCGGAACCTTGACTTGCGGATCGTCGTACTGGCGTTCGAGCGCCCAGTTCGCATCGAGGTTGCGGTAGTAGTTCAGGCCACCGCGCCATCCGCTGCGGGCGAACGCCTGGATATAGGCCTCGAGATCCGCCCCGTCCAGCCATGCGGGGAGCGTGGACGGCATCGGCAGCGCGGCGAGCATGCCCTGCGTGCGCGAGACCATCGCGAACGGGTTCGGCGTTGCCTGGCCGGCGTCGCGCGGCCCGGCGTCGCCGGAGGCCCAGTACAGGATTTTCAGCAGCGATTCGCGCGGATCGCGTTCGAGTTCGGCCTCGGCCGGCCCCTCGGGCTGGAAGTACAGCGCGTAAAGCAGCGCGTCCGCGGTTTGCGGAAAGATTTGCGTCGGCGGCACGGGCGGCGGCGCCATCATCGGCACGCCCAGCGCCACCACGCCGCGAAACCGGTCGGGCCGCGTCGCCGCGGCTTGCCAGGCCACCGTCGCGCCCCAGTCGCTGCCGACGATGATGGCCTGCGGCACGTCCAGCGCATCGAGCACGCCGACCATGTCCGCCACCAGATGCCGGATGTCGAACGCGTCGACCGCATCGGGGCTGTCCGTCAGCCCGTAGCCGCGCAGGTCCGGCGCCACCGCGCGGAACCCGGCCCGCGCGAGCGGCGCCAACTGATGGCGCCATGCATGCGAGGTCTCCGGGAAGCCGTGACACAGCAGGATCGTCGGCCCATCGCCTTGCTGCACGACATGCATGTCGATACCGTTGGTACGAATCCTGCGCGCGTCCATTTCAAGCATCTCGATCGCTCCGGTCGTTGATTCCGTAACATCATAAGTTTCGCTTTGTGCTATCGTCAACCGTCCGAATGACCTTGACCGTATTTGATCGGGAGACGCCCGTTGCGACACGACACCCGCCTCGCGCGCATGTTGCATGTGCTGGTGCACATGCATCTGCTCGACGGCAATGAGAACTCCGAAACGATTGCGTTGATGCTGCAGACCAATGCCGTGGTGGTGCGGCGCGTGATGGGCCGGTTGCGCGAGAGCGGGCTGGTGACGTCGACGGGCGGGCGGGGCGGCGGGTGGAAGCTGGCCCGGGCGGCGCACGCCATCACCGCGCGCGATGTGCTGCTGGCGCTCGACAGCGGCTCGGTGTTTGCCATCGGCCCTTCCGCCGATCACCCCGATTGCCCGGTGGAGCGGGCCGTCAATGCGACGCTGGGGCGGGCGCTCGATTCGGCGCAGGCGCGGCTGATCGATGAACTGGGCGACACCACGCTGGCGGAGCTGGCCGCGCAGGTGATGCAGTCGCAAACGTGAGGTTTGCCGGGGGCGGTTTTCGGCTATCGGCGGCTATCGATGGCCATCGGGCGTGGCCGGGACGAATGGCCGGTGGCGGCGGTCGGTCGGAGAGCGTGACCGCCACGGAACGTCAACGCAATAGGGCCGGCCTCGACGGGGGCAGCCTCGCTACCCCGATGATTCCCACTCACCCCGCGGCAACCGAATCCGTTTGCTGCGCCCGCTCGCGCAAAATGCGCAGCGCCACTTCCGCGGCCGCCCGGATATGCGCGCGGCACGCGGCGGCCGCAGCCGGGCCGTCGTGACGGTCGATCGCCTCCATCACCCGGCCGATCTCCTCGACCGTCTGCGCGAGGCGCCCGTCGCTCGATAGCGACAGGGCGCGCAACTGCGAGTTGCGCGTCAGCAGCCGGTCGAGCATGCCCTTGATGAGCTGGTTGCCGCTGCCGCGCGTCAGCACGTCATAGAACCGCCGCTTCAGTTCGAGCAGCTTGTGGCGATCGACGTCCGAGGCGCGCAGCTCCTCGAAAATCCCCTTCAATTCGGCACGGTCCTCGCTGCCGGCGCGCATCGCGAAGCCTTCCCCGGCCACCGCTTCCAGCGCGGCGCGGATCTCGTAGATATCGGCGGCTTCCTCCACCGACAGGCTGGCCACGAACGGCCCGCGATTGGGGTGAACCTGCACCAGCCCCTCCGCCTCCAGCAGCCGGATCGCCTCGCGCACCACGCTGCGGCTGGTGCCGAAGGTTTCGCACAGCAACCGGTCCGGCAGATGGTCGCCCGGCAGGAACTTGCCGGCCGCAATGGCGGCGCGCAGGCCGTCCTCGACCTGTTTGCGCACGGAAACCGGGGTGATTTTCAAAGACGTCGTCATCGCTTCCTCGTGGGTGACAGCCGAAATTTACCACACGCCTCGAATTTGACAGATTGACGGACAATCTTCCGTGTGCCATTCTGCGTCAACTGACAGATTGACGGATTGTCAGACAATCAAGAATCGGAGGAGACAATGAGTACACTCAGTTCGCGGCTGGATGCCCTGCCGCTGACCCGGTTTCACAAGATGGCGATGGGGGTGCTCGCGTTCGCGTTCTTCTTCGAACTCGCCGACCTGAACACGTTCGGCTACGCGGCCCCGGCCATCGTTGCCCAGTGGCACATTCCGCTGCACGCGGTCGCGCTGATCACGTCGGTGAGTTTCGGCGGCATGTTCATCGGCGGCGCGTGCGGGGCGATGCTGGCCGATCGCCTGGGGCGAAAGCACGCGTTCGTGTCGAGCATCATCGTGTACACGGTGTTCTCGCTGCTGAACGCGGCATCGTGGGACATCTATTCGCTTGCTACCTTCCGGTTCCTGACCGGCATCGGCCTGTCGGCCATGACGGTGATCGCGAACGTCTACATCAGCGAGTTCTTCCCGGCGCGCGTGCGCGGCAAGGTGATGAGCACGATCTTCATGCTCGGGCTGATGGGCATTCCGGCCACCGCCTGGGTCGCGCGGCTGGTGGTGCCGATGGAGCCGTGGGCGTGGCGGCTGGTGTTCGTGTGGGGCAGCCTGGGCTTGCTGGTGCTGCCGTTCGCGCTGCGGCTGCTCGAATCGCCGCGCTGGCTGATGCTGAAAGGGCGCATGCAGGAAGCCCGGATCGCCGTGGACAAGCTGGAACGCGCGGCCGGCACGGTAATCAGTGATCCGAACGAATCGCTGGTCGCGATGCCGGTGGAAACCGGCACCGCCCGCGCTGAGCCGGTGGCCGTGCGCGACCTGTTCGCGCCGGGCTACCGCGCGCAGACGATCGGGCTGACGCTGATCTGGGTGTTCCAGACGCTGGGCTTCTACGGTTTCGTGGCGTGGGTGCCCACGCTGCTGGTTGCGCGCGGTTTCAGCGTGGCGCATTCGCTGGAATACGCGAGCCTGATCGCGATCTGCAACCCGATCGGGGCCTGGCTCGGCACGGCGGTGGTCGAGCGCTTCGAGCGCAAGTGGGTGGTGGCCGTCGACGCCGTCGTGATCGCGGTGAGCGGGGTGGCGTACGGGCTCGCGCCGTCGCCGCTGTTCATCGTGATCTTCGGCGCGCTCGTGACGCTCTCGATCCAGTTGATGAACGCCACGCTCTATATCTACACGCCCGAATCGTATCCGACGCGGCTGCGCTCGCTGGGCACCGGGTTCTGCTATGGCATAGGACGCCTGACCAATGTGGTCGGCCCGTTCATCGTCAGCGCGCTGTATGTGAGCGCGGGCTACCTGAGCGTCTTTTCGTATATCTCGGCGTGCTGGCTCATGGTGGCGATCGTCGTCGCCCTGGTCGGCCCGCGTACGACCGGCCGGTCCTTGGAATCGGTCACCCCCTCTGAATCGATAGTTCTCAACAAAGGAGTTGAATCATGAAAGAAGACGACGCACTGTTCCAGAAAGGCATGCCGATTCGCCGCGAGGTGCTTGGCGCCGCGTACGTCGATGCATCGATGGAGAAGGCCGACGACTTCATGATGTCGTTCCAGCGCGCCACGACGTCGTGGGCGTGGGGCTGGGCCTGGGGCGACGCCACGCTCGACCGCAAGACGCGCAGCCTGATGCAGATGGGCATCCTGACCGTCGCGGGCCACACCGACGAGCTGAAGCTGCACGTCAAGGGCGCGCTGAACAACGGCGTGAGCGTCGAGGAAATCAAGGCGGCGCTGCTGCATGCGACGGCGTACTCGGGCATCCCCTACGGCCTGAAGGCGTTCAAGGCGGCGCATGAAGTGCTGGTGGCCGAAGGGGCGCTGAAGTGAGCGCCGGAGGCTTCGGCAAGGTCGCGTTCGTCGGCATCGGCAACATGGGCTGGCCGATGGCGGCGCGGCTGGTGGAGGGCGGGTTCGAGGTGGCCGTGTTCGACGTGGCGCCCGGCCGCGGCGAGCGCTTCGCCGCCGAGGTGGGCGGCACGGCGCCGGCCACGCTGGCCGATACGGTACAGGGCGCGGATGCCGTCATCACGATCCTGCCGACCAGCCGCCATGTCGAAGAAACGTTGCTGCCGCTCGCCGGCACGTTCGCACCGGGCGCGCTGGTGATCGACATGACGTCCGGCGTGCCGACCGTCACCCAGGCGCTCGCCGCGAAGCTGGCCGAGGCCGGCCACGCGACGATCGACGCGCCGGTGTCGGGCGGCGTGTCGCGCGCGGTCACGGGCGAGCTGGCCATCATGACCGGCGGCGAGCAGCAGCATGTCGAGCGCGCGATGCCGTTGCTGCGCCGGATGGGCACGAGCGTGACGGAGGTGGGCGGGATCGGCGCGGGGCAGGCGATGAAGGCGCTGAACAACCTGGTGTCGGCCGGCGGCTTTCTGATCGGCGTCGAGGCCTTGTTGATCGGCCAGCAGTTCGGCCTCGACACGGAAAAGATGGTCGATGTGCTCAATGCCTCGACGGGCATGAACAACAGCACGCAAAAGAAGTTCAAGCAGTTCGTGCTGTCGCGTGCGTTCAACAGCAATTTCGGTTTGGATCTGCTGGCCAAGGATGTCGGCATCGCGCTGACGGTGGCCAGCGAAGGCGGGGTGTCCGCGCCGTTTTCGTCGTTGTGCCGCGATTTGTGGGGCGCGGCCGTCAATACGCTCGGGCATGGCAAGGATCACACCGAGATGGCGCGGTTCAGCGAGTTGCTGGCGGGTGTCGAGTTGGGTGGTGAGCGCGGCGAATAGGCGGCGCGGGTTGTGCCTCGATCAAGATGGCCGGCAGTCGTTTGGACTGCCGGCCATTTTCATGTGGCTGCCGATCGTGGCGAACAGCGTGATGTTCTCGCGCGCCGCGTCGGCGATCTCGCGTGCGAAGCCGGGAAACACGCTCATATCCGTTGCCGGTTTGAAAAGAGAATGCGCGGATTCCGGCATCGGCTTTTCCCGCCGCCGGTGGGCCGGGATTGCCATTGACGGTACTTGAAATCATGCTATATCTTCGCGTTCGATCAACCTGAGAGATTAAAACAACGTGAAAACCATTCCCTTGCTTTTGCTCGCACTGGCCGTGGTCGCCGCGCCGGCCTCGGCTTATGCCAAAACCGGGCGCTGCCTGCTGCAGGTGAATCAGAAGGTTTATCTCGACGGGCCTTGCGAGGTCAAACTCGAGGAGCACGGCACGTTTTCGATCGGAGCCGGGGGCAAGCATCCGGCCAAGTATTTTGCCTACGTGCTGATGGACGACGAAGGCGCGCACGGGTATTGGAACGAGGAGCCGGGCGCCACGCATGCGCATTCGGATCTGGGCATCCTGAAGCGCGACGGCGCGTGCTGGGTGAACGACACCGCCAAGGTGTGCGCGTATCAGTAATCGCGGTTTTTTCGATTCACTACCGTTTCCTCTTCCACGGCCTGAACCGTTGCTTCAGTTCAGGCCGTCGGTCAAACCGGGTTCAGATACCCGCGCCTCATTCGACCGGTGGCACCGCGCCTTCCAGCAGCGTCTTGATCAATCGCGCACGACGCTTTTCCAGATCGGCGATCTGGCGGTCGATCGCTTCGAGCCGTTGCCGTTGCGCGCCGGTGATCTGGTCGCATGAACGTGCGCCCTCGATCAGCAGCATGCAATCGGGAAAGCCGCGAATGTCGTCGATCGTGAAGCCGGTGGCGATCATGCGCTGGATCTGTCGGACCTGCGTGATGGCTTTCTCGGGAAACATCCGATAACCGTTGCCGGCGCGCACCGACGCAAGCAGGCCGTGATCGTCGTAGTGCCGGATCGAGCGCACGCTCGCCTCGGTGCGTTGCGACAGGTCGCCGATGGTCAGCCAGGCGGGGGCGGCAGGTAAGGGCGGATTTTTCATGAAGGCCAGCCTAGCACGAAGCGCTTGACTCTCACATCAGTGTGAGGGTTGAGACTGAGCGGCTCGTCAACCCTCACAGGAAAGCGCATGTCCACCCGACTCTTCCATCGTTTGCTGCTGGCCGGCCTCTGGGCCGTGGCCTTGACCGCGTCGTCGCCGGCCGCCAGGGCCGCGTCGGCCAGTTACACCGTCACCTCGCCGGACGGCGTCAAGCTCGCGGTGCAGGAAAGCGGCAACCCCGACGGCCCGCCGATCGTGTTCGTGCACGGGCTGCTCGGCAGCCACCTGAACTGGGACGCACAGGTCGGCAGCCCCGAACTGCGCCCATACCGCGTCATCACCTACGACCTGCGCGGTCACGGCCTGTCCGACAAGCCCGCCGGCGCCGCGCCATACCATGACGGAGGCCGCTGGGCCGACGATCTCGCGGCCGTGATCGCCGGCTCGCATGCGCGCAAGCCGATCGTGGTCGGCTGGTCGCTGGGCGGCGTGGTGATCTCGAACTACCTCGCCAAGTACGGCGATCGCGCGATCTCGGGCGCGGTGTATGTGGACGGCGTGGTCGAACTCGCGGCGGGGCAGATCGTCAGTCATCCCGAGGTTTACCGGGACATGACCGCGCCCGATCTGAAGACGCATCTCGATGGCGAGCGCAGCTTCGTCGCGCTGTGTTTCAACCGCGGGCCCGATGCGGCGACGTTCGACCGCTTGCTGGCCAATGCCGCGATGGCGTCGTGGGACATGCAGCGCGCGGTGCCGTCGATGACGGTGTTCGCCGCCGACGGCCTTGGCCGCGCACGGGTGCCGTTGCTGTTCCTCTATGGCGGACAGGACGCGCTGGTCGACACCCGGGCCACGCTCGCGCGCGCGGCCGAACTCAATTCGCGCATCGTCACCGAGGTGTACCCCGAATCGGGGCACGCGCCGTTCGCCGACGAGCCGGCGCGTTTCAATCGCGATCTGGCCGCGTTCGCCGGCTCGGTGTTCGGGAAATGACGGTGTGATCGATTGCGCAATCGCTTGGGAATCCGAACGGGTTCCCAAGCGATCAGCGCTTTTTCCCCGCTCGGCCGACTGACGCGGGCCGAAGCACGGCCAGCGCCTCGGCGGCGGCTTCCGCCGTCGCCTGCGCATGGCGTCACGCTCACAGCTCCGGCGCGCGGCTGTCCGATTCCGCCTCGCGGCGGCCTGCCCGCTGCATTCGCCGCATTCGTCTCGACAACGCGAAACCCGCGCCGAGCGCGAGCGGGATGCCGACGATCCAGGGCAGGCGCGGCGACACCCCGTAGACCAGCGTGCCGATCGCCGGCCCGAGCGTGTCTTCCAGATCGTTGACGACCGAGCCGGCCGCCATGTACACGGCGCGCCGATGCGGCGGCGCGAGCGCGCCGAGCGTGGCCGGCACCAACGGCCCGAGCAGCATCTGGTTCAGCGACAGCAGCGTCATGCCGACCGCCAGCCCGGCCACGCCGCCGAGCAGCAGGATCGCCGCGAACGCGGCGGCCAACGCGAGCGCGCTGCTCCAGACCAGCGCGCCGCCTTCCACACGGGCCAGCCTGCCAGCCGTCGCCACCTGCAACCCGGCCAGCAACGCCGCACCATACGTGAACAGCCAGCCGACCTGCGCGGGCGTGAGCAGCCCGGTGTCGTGCGCGAACAGCGGCAGCACGGCCGGCACCCAGCCCGCGCAGATCTCGACGCACAGCAGCCAGCCGAGCATCGATGCCAACTGCCGGTCGCGAAACGCCGGCAGCAGGCCGGCGAGGCCCGGCTCGTCGTCCTCGTCCTCGTCTTCGTTGTGATGGCTGCCGGGGTGACGCGTCTCGGGCATCCATGCGAGCACCATCAACGCCCCGGCCAGCAAGGCGCCGGCCGCCCCGAAGAACACGCCGCCGAGCGCAGGCGCGGCGAGCATCGCGCCGGTTGCCGGCCCGGCGATCCGGCCGAGGCCCGAGACGCCGCGCGCCCACGCGAACGCCTGCCGGTGCCGGGCCGGCGCGACGACATCGGCGATCACGGTCGAGACGGTCGGATGCAGTGCGCATTCGGCCGCGCCGATCGCGAGCAGCACCGCCGCGATCTCGATGGCGCCCTGGCAGAACGGCAGCAGCATGAAGCCGCCGCCCACCCCGAGCAACGAGGCAAGCAGCACGGGCCGGCGGCCCCAGCGGTCGGCCGCGCCGCCGAGCCACGGCGTGGCGATCAGTTCTCCTGCCGAATAGCAGGCCAGCAACGGGCCGACGAAGCGCGACGACACATGGGCCGCGTGCTCGGCCCACAGCGCGAGGAAGGGCAGCATCACGCCGTCCGCGAAGCCGATGCAAAAGCCGAGCGCCAACGCGCAACGAGCCGAAGCCGGGAGGGACGACAGAAAGGCGGGGATGCCGTAAGAGCGGATATGCATACGCGAATCTCGAGCGCATGGGTTCCTCGGCGAGGCGAACGTGCCGGAACCCGATTGCGCGTTGATTGACGTAAACGCTTACGGCAAGTGGACAGGACGTCTCACTGCAGTCGCGCAGCGTACGTGGCGGAATCGGCCGTGTCAACGCGCGGCGCGTGGCGCGTGACGGCGCGCGACGGGCCGGGCGTAGGCGAGGAAAACGCGAATGTCGCGGCCCGATTCGCCGTCGCGCGCGCCGATATCCAACCGGCCGGCGCGCGCCGAGGCGCTCGGCGCAAGGCGGTCGGCGAAGCCGCCCACCGGCGCTCGGCACGGCGTGCAATGCGAACCATCGCGGCGATGGCTGCGCGCATACGCTTGAAGGCGACAAATTCGTCGCATTTTTAGTCAAGTGCCGGCCGTCGCATTGCGGCGGGCAAGCGCGCCGCGCGTCGCCGTTATCGACGAATCGCGATATGCATTCGCGCAATTCGACGAAGCGCCGGCCCGCTTGGCCGTCATAATTTGCGGCCATTCCTGCCCACCGGCCATCATGCAACCCCTTTCCGACGCCCGCGCCGATCAATTCTCGGCCGTCCGGTTCGTGCTCACGGACATGGATGAAACGCTGACCTACCAAGGCCGGCTGTCCGCCGACACCTATACGGCGCTGGCGCAACTGGAGACGGGCGGCATTCGCGTGGTGCCGGTCACGGCGGCGCCGGCCGGGTGGTGCGATCAGATGGCCCGGATGTGGCCGGTCGACGGCGTGATTGCGGAGAACGGCGGCCTGTTCCTGCGGCGCGGGGCGCACGGGCACGAGGTCGAGCGCCGGTTCTGGCACGCGCCCGACCGGCTCGAACCGGTGCGCGCGCAACTGCAGGCGGTGGCGCAAGCCGTGCAACGCGCCGTGCCCGAGGCGCGGGAAGCCGACGATCAGGCGTTCCGCCTGACGAGCCTCGCCTATCGCCGCACGGGCGAGGCCGCCGACCGCCGCCTCGTCGAGGCGCTGCGGCAGGCCGGGGCGGATGCGACGATCAACAACCTCTGGGTGCTCGGCTGGATCGGCGGCTACGACAAGCTGACGATGTCGCTGCGCGTGCTGGCCGACACCTATGGCCTGGACGCCGACGCCGCCCGCGCGTCGGTCGCCTATTCGGGCGATTCCACCAACGACGCGCCGATGTTCGCGTTCTTCACGCACACGGCCGGCGTCAGCACGGTGGTGGATTACCTGCCGCACCTGCCGGTGGCGCCGCGCTGGATCACGCGCGGGCCGGGCGGTGCGGGCTTCGTGGAGTTCGCGCAGGCGATCCTGCGTTCGACGGGCCGGGCGGGCTAGGGGCGCGGCAGCGCGCCGATCTCGTGCGTGTCGCGCGGCGCATCGCGGCGCTGGCCGCCGTGCGGCAGCGGCGCGCCGGCTTCGTGCGCTGTCACTTGCCCGTTTTGTACGACGTGCGGCTCGCCGGGCACCGGCCCGACCGTGTCGCCGAAGCGTGCGCGGACAAACGCCCGCAACAGCGCCACGCGCAAGGTCGGGCCTTCGCCGTGGGCGGCGAGCGTCAGATCGGGCAAGCCCGCAAAGCGCGCTTCGACGCGGGTGACGCCGTCGTCGAGGCGGGTCGCGCGCAGGTCGGCGACGCGTTCGAGCACGGCGGCGGCATCCGCCCAATCGGTGGACGCCGACACGCGCTGGTCCATTCGCGAGAAATCGCCGCTCGCGACGGTGGCGACGATCTCCGGTTCGGTGGCGACGAACACCAGCGGGCGGTCGTCATG